>CAYPUH010000277.1:0-5849 GCA_964413725.1 uncultured Cytophagia bacterium | reverse complement strand
TCCGAAGCTGATCCGCCATCGTCGAATCGAACCCGGCCAGGGCCATGGCCGCGCGGGACACATCTTCCTGATAGACCATGATCCCATAGCTCTCTTTCAGGATCGATTCGAGTCTCGGATGCAGGTATTCAAATGTCCCGCCTTTAAGACGTCGGACATATTCATTGATATATTCATTAGCAGCCGGCCGGATGATGGAACTGTGAATCACCAGATGTTCAAAATCACCTGTCCCCGCTTTTTTCATCAGCTGACGCATGGCAGGAGATTCCACATAAAACACACCAATCGTATCTCCCTTTGCCATCATGGACCGGGTTTGAGGATCATCCTCGGGGTGCCAGTTGCTGTAATCGATAACAACGCCGTGATATTCCCGAATCGCTTCCAGCGTGTCCCGGATGACTGCCAGGGAGCGATTACCAAGAATATCGATTTTGATCAGTCCCATGGCTTCAGACTGATCTTTTTCCCATTGAACGACGCGAACCGGTTCCGGAGCGTCCTGTGTTCCCGTGCGAACAGATGTGGTGAGCAACACTTTTTTTGCCGGCTGGACGGGCACATAGCGATCCAGGCCATCCGGGGCGATGACAACACCTCCGCAGTGCACGGAAAGATGTCTCGGAAATCCACGAATGCTTTCGGCCTGGCGAAAAATGTCCGGCCAGGGCGCATCCAGTTCGATGCCCCGAAAAACCGGATGAGTTTGAACGAGAGCAAAAATTCGGTTGGGTTGTCCATATCCGGTGATCCGTCGTGTAACGCGGGATATTTCGCCTTCGGGCAGGCCATAGACCTTGGCCACCTCACGCACGGCTGCACGGGTTTTGAACGTATTGTGATTGGCAATCATGGCCGTGCCATCCACCCCATAGGTTTGAAAAATGTCGTCCAGAACATCGTCACGCTCATCCCAGGGAAAATCCACATCGATATCGGGCGGATCGACACGTCCGGGATTTAAAAACCGATCAAAAAACAGATCATAGCGCAGAGGATCGACATGGGTGATACCCAGAGCATAGCTCACCAGACTGGCAGCTGCCGATCCACGTCCGCAGGTGCGAGGGGCTTTGCGTACAATATCAGCAACCACTAAGAAATAGGGAGCAAAACCTTTGTCACCAATCAGTTTGAGTTCATAGTCGAGACGGTTACGAATCGCAGAGGTCGTGCGGCGATAACGCCATCGCACCCCCTGCTGCACCTCGCGCGCAAGCAGGTCCTGAGCGTCCTCTCCATTGGCTCCCTGCACAGAGGCAAAGATAAACGAATCGAACTTGAATGATAATGTACAGTCAAACGCGATGGTTTGCGTATTCTCAATGGCATCGGGAGCATCGGGGAAAGCATCGATCATGTGTTGTGCAGAAGCCAAAAAGGCACGTGGCGAGACACACTCCTCGTTGTCGAGGTGATCCAGCGTTGTATTGAGATCGATGGCGCGCAGGAGTCGATGGATGCATTCGTCTTCGGGTCGAACAAAATAGACGGCATTGGACGCCACAGGCGGGATATTCAGTTGGCGGGCCAGCCTCAGTATCTGCTCTCGGTTGTGATAGGGAATCACCTCTGCATAAAGGTCGGCCTCTGTTTGATGGTGCAATTGTCGCAACAAAACGGGATCATGAGAGATCACCACCAGACCGGCGCCGGACTGCTGTAAATAGTCCGAGAGGCTAAACGTGGGTTCCCGGTGCAGAAGCGAAATCGCCCGACACAAACGCGCATATCCCGTCATGGATCGCACCAATACCACAGCACGCGTTTGATCGGTCTGCAAATCGGCCCCGATCAGGGGTACCAGACCATAGGTCCGGGCAGATTCGAGGAACCATCTCAATCCATACACACCATTGGTGTCGGTCAGAGCCAAATGAGTGGCTCCCTGCGCGGCAGCGGCGGCACACAGGTCATCGATACAGCTGGCCCCCTTGCACAGGGTATAATTGGAATGGATATGCAGATGTACAAAAGACGATATCACAACCACCTCCCTGAAACACAAAGGGCGCCACCCGGCGCCCTTTCAACACGGATACCGTTTGCCCTGGCTACCCGGCATCGCAAAGACTCGCGACCGTGAGTTCGCATAATGATCACAGCCGTTTTTCAAACAAGGTATACACCCGAGACACGTTGCAGTTCATCCATTTCAGCACCCGGTTGACCAAGACGTTGTCCTCCAACACCCACCCGATCTCCGCATAGCGATACCGACTTTGACTGGTAAATTGTTTTTGGCGCCATAACATGACACTGTCCAGCCCGAGCCGGCGAAATTTTTTCCTAACCCCCATATAGCCGAAACGAAACTCGTCCACCCGGTGTTTGGTCAGAAGCATTTTGGCGGCTCGAAGCAGCTCACAGCGACGACACCAAGAAAACGGCCGCATGCGTTTCATGATATTGGGCACCCCACCAAAGAAACCGCCCAGCTCACCATCCACATAGACAAAGAGAAACAGTTTTTCATCCAGCACCAGCTTTAAATCCTCCATGGTGGTGTAAAACTCTTCCCGAGTAAAGGGGACAAACCCGTAATTGTCACTCCAGGCATCGTTATAGACCTCCAACATTTCACGTTTCCGTTCGGCAAACGACCGTTCTCCCCAGGTCTCAAAGGTGACCTTATAACGATCAATAACTTTGTTCGCCACTCGTTCCAGTTTGGGCACCATGGGCTCCCGGGTGGAAACGCGCCAGGACATAACCTTTTTGACCGGCTGAAACCCATTGTTGAGCAGCACATCCGGATAGTAGGGTTTATTGTAATGGTAATAAATCACCGGATGCGCATCAAACCCCTGGGTCAGGCATCCGGGAGTGGCTTCGTTAACCGGCAGGTTTTGCGGTCCCCGCATGACATTCATACCCTGATCCCGCAGCCAGCTCGCAGCGGCCTGCAACAGAGTCTCTGCCACAACGGGATCGTCGATGGACTCAAACTCGCCAAAAAAGCCGACGCGATCATTCCAATGTGCGTTGTGGTTGTGATTGACAAATGCATTGCAGCGGCCCACCACCCGATCTCCGTTCATGGCCAGAAAAAAAACCATACGGGCGTGGTTGAAAAACAGATTCGACGGTTCGAAAAACCCGGTCATACCGATCAGTTTATTGCCGAGGTATTCGTAATCGAGCAAGGGTACATACTGTTCATCGTCCCGATAGTGTGTCCAATGAAAGTCGACAAATCGTTTTAACAGCCGGCGGTCTTTGTTGGTAAACGAAACAATCGTCACATCCATGGGGGTCTCCTTACCTTTTCGACGGGATGGATTGGGTCATGCCGCACGTCCGAACCATATAGATTCGTGGCCATAGCGATCCCGGATCCGATCCATGGCCTGAGTGAGGGCGGTATAGCTGCACGAGGCGTTCAAATCAAACAACTCGAGCTGTTGTGACTCTGGAATCAAGTCTGAAAAGCGAAGGGTAATCTGTCGTACCCGTACGCGCCGGGAGAGGGCGGCTTCAAGGGTGTCGGCTGTGAGTGAAAGCAGCAGGGGTTCATCACGGGTCGCACGGCAGCGGCGCTGTGCACTGTCGGTTTTTGCATCGGCATAGCGAATGACCACGGTGATCCGCCGCGTCATCATGCGGGTTTGTCGTAGCTGGCGGGTGCCTCGGTACAAGAGAGCAAATGTGATGCGTTGAAGGTGGTCGATAGTGTTGCTGTCCGGCTCCAGAGTATCGGTTTCCACCCATTCCGGAGAGCGGTGGGGCGCACATACCGGTCGGAGATCGATGCCAAAGGAACGCTGGTGGAGCAGACGTCCAAACCGGCCAAACACCTTCTGAAGCTGTTCCTCGGATACCCGGTTGACGTCACCGATGCGGCGGAGATTCAGTGCAAACAGTTGCGTACGAATCGCCCCTTTTACGCCCGGCAACAACGCGACGGTCAAGGGAGACAGAAAAGCGGCTTCCTCACCGTGTCGTACGCTCTCGACCACCAATGACTGTCCCCGGAGAATCGCCACATCGGTGGCCACCTTGCTCACCAGCTTGTTGCTGGCCACCCCCACATTGGCCTTGAGATTCAGATGGCCACGAATCTCCCGCTGAGCCCGCCGGGCCAGGTCGGTAAACCGGTCCGGTCGTTGATGGCGATCCGGGCATTCGAGATAGGCGTGACCGTAATACCGCGGCTCGATCACCGGCGTGTAGTGATAGAGCCGTCGGACCAGGGACTGACTGGCCCGGCGGTACAAATCGTCGTGAGGAGGCAACACCACCAGATCCGCACATCGTTTTCGGGCATCCAGCAGTTCCATACCACGCCGAATCCCCTGACGCCGTGCCTCGGCCGACACGGAATAAATACGCGACCGACTGGCGGTTTCAGCCGCCACCGCTGCCGGCCGGTCCCGCAACCGGGGCTCCAAAACCTGCTCCACAGCCATGGGAAACTCTGGAATGTCAATATGAAGAATCGTCCGAGCCATTATTCCACCCACTCCCGCATCAATGCCACCACCCGACCCTGAATCGTCCAGGTATCCTGCGGATAAATATCGGCATACTCTGGATTTTCCGCTTTCAGGTACCGCTGTCCTCTGTCCATCGCCAGTCGCTTCACCGTCGCCTCTCCCCCCTCTAACAATGCCACCACGATATTCCCCGTATCGGCACTCGACTGCGATTGAACCACCACCACATCCCCATCCAAAATTCCGGCCCCCATCATGCTGTCTCCCTGAACCCGCAACAAAAACGCCCGCTGCCGGGACCGAAGCAGATGAGACGGCACAGAAAGATACCGCTCGATATTCTCCTCGGCCAACATCGGAACACCAGCCGTTACCGAACCCACCAAAGGCAGCCGAACCTGAGCAGACGCCCCCTCTGCAACCGCGTCCATCAGCTGAATACCCCGCGCTTTGTTGCGCTCCCAGAGAATATACCCCTTGCGCATCAGAACATTCAGATACTTGACCGCCGTGTTACGAGACGCCGCACCCAGTTCATCAGCCAATTCCTGCAACGTCGGCGGATACCCATACTCGTCAATCCAGCTGACAATCAATTCCAAAGCGCGTTCCTGTTTCGACGATAATGGCTCCATAGGACTCCCCATCTCCTTAATCGACCGGCCACCCCCGTCCAAACATCCTCCCCAACACAGTCAAAACCAACACCCTAAAATAAATAAAGGGTGACCATATGTTCACCCTTATTATAACAAATATTCCCCCAATTGTCAAGAACCATTTACATCGTGTGTGTGGCGTTGGTGAGATTTAACATGGCCAACAACCGGGTATGCACGCTGAGCGGAACCGTTGTCTGATCCATACATCGGAACAACTCTACCGTGCTCTTGACCGATTGGAGCTGCTGACGACACTGGTCACAATGTTTGATGTGCTCTTTGAGTTCCTCACAAAGTTCACCATTGATGTCATCAGCCAACTCTTCACACAACTGTTCTATAACCTTTTCACAATCCATGTTCCATTCCTCGTGTATGTGTATTCTTTGATCCGTTCAGACTTTAACCAAATGGTCTTCCGCGTAAAGTTGCTAACGTTTGTTAAAATTGTTTCTTACCAGCAGGTCAAAAATGGTACGCCGTCATGTCAACACGGGCTCGCCATACCACTGGGCAGCACCCAAACACCTTTATCTGCATGGGATAAATGACGCCGGTTTATTCGCAATGATTAGATGGTTGGCAAGAGAGAGAGATTCAAAAAAAATGACAGATACATCAAAAAAATCAATACGCAAAAAAACCCTGTCCCCGGTCTCCAGTTGAGTGGAATACTCATCAGGGAATAGAAAACACCCCCCCCATCAGAGGAAGGACGAGCGGATAAGGCACAGCCATGGAATAGTAC
>CAYPUH010000276.1:4538-5860 GCA_964413725.1 uncultured Cytophagia bacterium | reverse complement strand
ATCCCAGCCCATCTGGATTTCGCTGTCCACCATAATCGAGTTCCGGCTGTTCACCGATACAGATAAAAAAGCTGGTATTGGCCGTACCGGGTTGGGCTCGCGCGAGCGACACGGTCCCGTGGCGGTGACGCAAACCCGTGGTCTCTGTGGTTTCATGAGGTATTGGCGGCAATCCATGTCCGGATCTGAGAGACAGGCTTCCCTGGACCACCTGAATTCGAATGCTGTCATCCGGCTGATTTTCCGGCGTGACGGTACGGAAAAACGTCCCTCCGGTAATCCGGTCCTCTTTGATGTATCGTAAAAACTGTCCGGCACTTAAAGGAGCCGTTTCCGGATACACCTCCACCACGATATCGCCAAATTCCGTGCTCAACTGTATTCGTTGCGATGACACATCCCCATTCCGGCACCCCGCGAAAAAAATTCCGACAGACAAAACAAACCATCCTATCCAAAATGCAGTCCGCACGACTCGTTCCTCTCATTACGTTAACACAGTCACTCGGGCAAATCCGTTTCACTGCTGAATCGAGATCAACTGAATCCATATCCGGGTTGACAACAGTTTATTGCGTTGAGGAGTATAGTTTTCGAGCAGATGAGGTTCATCGGTATACTGGATAAAAAAGGTCTCCTCAAGGGGGGCCCAGGGTCGATGATCCTGTATCGAGGGCAACCAGACATTGCGTCCTGGTTGTTGGTCTGCCACTTTGTGAATCTTGAGAGAAGACTCTCCGGTCTGGCCGGTCACCAGATAGAGTTCATTGGAAGCGTGACGCCAGTGTCCAACGGAACAATTGGCCGCGGACAGAATTCGAATCCGGCCCTGTGCATCGATGGACAGAGAAGAATCCCATATATACCGATCCGGGATCGTGATTTTCTGTCGCTGCCAGCGGGTTCCATTGTAATAGAGATGCCATTGCCAGCGATGGCGTTCACCATCCCGTTCGTTGACAAGAAAATGAGGGTATCCATGCGGATCCACCGCCAGGTTCCCGGTCCCCTGGACATGGCCGTCCGTTGGCGTCCACACCACCCCCCTGTTTTGAAAAGAATTGCCCCCGTCGGTGGAGACGAGCCAGTGATAGGACATATCCCCACGCCAATATCCTTTCGGATCCGTCTTGACCAGATCCAAATCGGGTGCCATCACATGAACCGTTCCGTCTACCGCCAGGTTCATCATCACATTATAGCGGCTGTAGGTCCGTTCCGCGGTATAAAGCACGAGGGGAGGTTGCCAGCCGTCCCGGGTTTTTCGGATATAAGCTGTCTCTTCCAAAAGCGAACCGGCTATGTGAACGGTTCCCTGTGAA
>CAYPUH010000276.1:0-4528 GCA_964413725.1 uncultured Cytophagia bacterium | reverse complement strand
ATCGACTTTGACGATACAATAAGTCCATTCCTTGCCATCGATAAAGGTACTGTCATTCTGAAACGGATAGTCGTCGGGGAGTCTGCCATACTGAACGCTGACGATTTCCACCGGCTCCCATTCGGAGGTATCGTGTGGACGAGTGGAGCGGCGGTAATGGAACGGATGGTGATGCGGTCCGTAAACCACATGCAGATATCCCTCCGGATCGGCGGTGAGAGACGGACTGCCATGATTGTCAAAAATCGGCCCCAGACGCGTACGGTTCTGGATCTCACCGCTATCATGATTGTAGGTCGCAACCCATGCTGACATGGAATGCCAAGGGCGAAACGGCCCGGAAGAGTCGACCACGCTGTAGGCAAAGTGTGTTTTACGAACGCCTCGATCGATGGTGGTGACCACCTTGTCCTGCATGGAATATCCGGTGGCTTTGTCATTGCCGTGTTTGGTCAACACCATCCGGGGATGCAGGGTCACTTTGACACCTCTGAAAGCATCACCAGGGTCGGTCACAACAAAAAGGAGCAGCAACAGAGATCTTAAAACCACAGACAGTGTAAAATATTGTTTCATCGACGTTCCTCGCAAAATTTTCCAGAGTCCTCGGGTTGCCGTAACGCACAGGACCGGGTTCCCGGGGATACAAAACCGAATCCCGATTTAAAAAACCAAACACTCCTCTCAAAACCCACCTGTCATTGAAATATACCGAATCACTCCAACTGGAGCTATATGTGCGGTATTGAGTGAAAGGTATGGACAAGTTGATGCATAAATAATAAAACAGTAATGTTATTTGCAAGGAAAAAGAGAGAACAGAAACATTCGATCGCCAAAGACTCTGTAGAAGTGGATAACACTATGGGTACTCACCGGTGTGGCCGACTCCTCGAACAGAGCCGACCACATCGTCTAATAATCCGAAGAGATACTACGTTTGGCTCTGGAGGACCGGTTCTGACTCGCGGATGGACTCATCACAAAACCAGGTATAGAGAGAAGGAAGGACCAGAAGGGTGATCAAAGTAGATGACACCAGCCCGCCAACAACAACCGTAGCCAGCGGTCTCTGGATTTCACTACCGGTACCGGTGGCGACCAGTAAGGGAATCAATCCAAGGGCGGTTGTGCAGGCTGTCATCAGCACGGGTCTCATTCGTCTGATCGCACCCTCTACAGAGGCGGTCTCCATGGGAAGTCCCTGCTTGATCTGCTGATTGAGGTGAGTCACCAAAACCATTCCGTTTTCCAGAGCGATTCCAAACAATGCGATAAAACCAACAGAAGCGGGAACCGAGAGATTTTCACCTCCTATCCAAAGTGCCACAACACCACCCACCAGTGCCAGGGGAATATTGATCAGGATCAAGAGCGTATTCTTTATGGATCCGAAGCTCATATAGAGCAACAGGGAAATCAGTAACAGTGTTAGGGGGATGACCAGCAACAGACGCCGGTTGGCCTGTTGCTGCAATTCGAATTGACCACCCCACCGGATAAAATAGCCCACAGGGAGGTCCAGATTTTTCGAAATCCGTTCCTGAGCCTTGTGAACAAAAGAACCGATATCCCGATCGATCACATTACACTGAATGGAGATAAACCGTTGATTGTTTTCGCGCAAAATTTGCCGGGGGCCGGTTACCTCTTCGACAGAGGCAAGCTGAGACAGTGGAATCCTCGCTCCCGAGGGTGTGGGAATGAGAATCCTCTCGATGGCGTCCCGGGTTTCACGTGCATCAGAGATATAACGCAGATAAATATCAAAACGCCGGATTCCTTCAAAGATCTCACCCACAGAAATGCCACCAACAGCGGCCTGGACCACCCGTTGTACGGTGCTCATATTCGCGCCATATCGGGCAATGGCCGCACGGTCCGGTTTCATAAGCAATTGTGGTGCACCGGTCATCTGTTCCACCTGGACATCTGTGGCACCCCGAACGGATTTTAACAGTGCAGCGATATGTCCGGCTTGCTCTTTAAGCACCGGTATGTCATCACCAAACAGCTTGACAGCCAGATCGGCCTTGATACCACTGATCAGTTCATCCACAGAAAGCTGAATCGGCTGAGTGATACTGCTCAGGACACCGGGATACGATTCCAGTTGATGCCGGAGCGCGGCTTCTATTTGTCGTTGACTGGTATGAACTGTCCACTCGGATTTGGGATGTAAAATCACGCTCACATGACTTACATTCACCGGTGCGGAATGAGCACCCACTTCCCCGCGGCCAATGCGGCTCACCACTTCCCTCACTTCGGGTAGGGTCAGAAACCGTTTCTCGATCCGCATGACATTCTTTTTGGTTTCATTGATAGAGATGGACGGAGAAAACGTCAGGTTGATGATAATATCCCCTTCATTCAGTCGGGGAGTGAATTCAGATCCCAGGCGTGGGTAGATTCCTGCTCCGTTAATCAATAGAATCAAAACCAGCATCAGGGCTGCGGTACGGTAGTTTACAAAAAACCTGACCACAGGGCGGTAGGCGGATTCAACTCTTTTAATCAGGATTTGTGACCGGCTGTTCGCTTTGGGCCGCATGATGAGGTGAGAAAAAACCGGCGCCACAAAAATCGCATACAGCAGAGAACCCAGCATGGCCAGAACCACGGTATACGCCAATGGACGAAACGTCTTGCCCTCTACTCCCTGGAGCGTAAACAGTGGAAGAAATACAATCACAATGATCGAAATCCCAAACAACAGTGGCCGGGCCACCTGAAGAAATGCGCCTCCTACAATCTGTTTGCGTGACAGTCCCTTCTGGTCCTCATGCAACCAGCGGTCAATGTTTTCGACCAAAACGATGGTTCCATCCACCAGCATACCTATGGCAATCGCCAATCCACCAAATGACATCAGATTAGCAGACAAATCAAAGAACTTCATCAGGATAAATGCAAACAGAAGAGAAAAGGGAATCGCCATGGCCACCACCAGACTGGGGCGAATACTACCAATAAAAAACAACAAAACCAGCAACACGAGTACAACCCCCTGCACCAACGCAGTGGAAACGGTATGGACCGACGCATCCACGAGACTCTTTTGTTCATAAAACGGAACGATCTCTACTCCCTCGGGAAGCATAATCTGGATAGCCGCTAACCGTTCTTCCACTCTGGATATTACAGTGGAAGAATTGGTCCCGACAAGTTTGATGACCATTCCGGATACCACTTCTTCTGTACCATTGCGGGTCTGTAAGCCTCGTCGGATAGCACCGCCAATATCCACATCCGCGATGTGTTTCAAATAGACAGGTTTGCCGTGAACGGTTTTGATAACAATCGACGACAGATCCTCTATCCCATGGGCCAAACCCTCCGATCGGACGATAAATTGTTCTCCATTTTTCTCAATATACTGAGCCCCCACATTCAGGTTATTAGCCTCGATACGATCAATGACAGTGGGAAGGGTGACATCATACTGTATCAGGCCGTCCGGATTGATCCGTACCTGATACTGTTTCTCCCAGCCACCGATCCCCAGGACTTCTGTGACTCCGGGTACGGTTTGCAGATTGTATTTAATTATCCAATCCTGCATCGTCCGTAATTCGGTCAGGGAATAGGTTCCGGTATGATCTTTGAGATAATAATAGAGAACCTGTCCCTGCCCGGTGGCGATGGGCCCCATACGGGGATCGCCGAATCCCTCCGGGATCATTTCCCGTGCTTCCTGAAGTCGTTCGTTCACCAGTTGTCGCGCATAATAGATGTCCGTACCCTCTTCAAAATAGATGTTAACCACAGACAGTCCAAAATTGGATACAGACCGAATGTTTTCCAGATCCGGAAGGCCGTTCATAGAGGCCTCGACCGGATAGGTAATATATTTTTCCACTTCTTCCGGCGCCAGGCCTTCGGTTTCGGTAAAAACCTGTACCAGAGAAGGAGACACATCGGGGAACGCGTCTACAGGCAACCTATTATAGGTTACGATTCCTCCGGCGAGTATTAAAAATGCCAGAATGCCGATCACCAAACGGTTTTCAAGCACACCATCGATCAAACGACGCATACTTTTCTCCTTCTGTTCAATGCACGTGTCCGCCAAAAAATTCTTTTTGCAATTCCGCCTTCAGGGTAAAGGCTCCTCGTGAGACATATCGTTCACCGTTATTCAATCCAGACACGATCTCTACCCGGTCCGGCGTTTTCCGCCCCACGTGGACAGGTCTGGGTATGAATTCATCCTCGTCCTGAATGAATATGACCGTCTCCCCTTCAAATTCTTGAAGAGCCTCAACCGGTACTGCAATGTCCACCTCTTTTGGCGGCAGCGTTACACGAGCGTTGATATACATACCGGGTTTCCAGTTGCCCGAACGATTATCGAGAATGGCCCGGCCCGTTGCGGTCTGGGTCGTTTCATCAACAACAGGACTGATATAGGAAAGAGTACTGTGTGCGATGTCTGGATAGGATGGACTGGTGAGTTCGACATTCTGACCGGTTTTGATGACCAACATATCCTCCTGATAGATATCGAGATCGGCCCAGACTGTGG
>CAYPUH010000275.1:0-5908 GCA_964413725.1 uncultured Cytophagia bacterium | reverse complement strand
CCTCTCCGGGGTTGAGGAGAGGTATTGTCCACACATAGGGAGCGGGTCCGGATGTGGCCTCAGGATCAGAGCTTTCAAATACGAGTCCGGGCGGAAACGTATCAACGATCTGAACATTCTCAGCCGGATCCGGTCCTTCATTGGTGATGTGCAGTGTAAAGGTAAAGCGCTCTCCGATACGCACCACATCCTGTTCGACCTGTTTGTCCGCCGTGAGGTCAGCGGTGCGTTCGGCGATCACACCTGCATCCCATTGACTCTGGGTGTCGTTTACGTTTAATGTAAAAATGTCTGTTCGGCCGGTTTCCGGATCGGGATCCGAATCGATAGTATCGTCCATGCCCTGGTTGTCTGCTGTAAAGAAAAAATCTCCAGGCAATTCAAAGTACAGGAAATAGTCCCCTGCATCAATGTCCGTAAACGAATAAAGACCATGGGCATCGGAAACGGTGGAAGCGATTTCCGTGTCGGTGGCATCCAGTAATCTGATTGTTACCCCTTCGAGGCCATCTTCGCCTGCATCCTGCAAACCATTTTCATTTTCGTCTACCCAGATGAGGTTGCCGATAAAGCTTATAGGGGCGAGCACGCTGTTTTCATCTTCGTCTTCTTCCGGTGGCTGAGGCGTTCCATACTCATCCTGGTATTCGACGCGGGCGACATTGATTTGCGGACTGGATGCGTCATCGTTCACCCGATAGTCCACCGTTACCTCTCTGGTTTCTCCTACGTCTAATCCGCCGATGAACCAGGTGACGGTTCGGGTAGCAGCATCAAACGTCCCACCATCACTGGCGGAGAGGAAGGTATAGCCTTCGGGCAGAACATCTGTGACAATCACTTGAGAGGCGAGTCCTCTACCCAGGTTCCAAACCTCTATAGTATATTGATACGAGGTGCCTGGTTCGACCTCCTCGACACCATCATCCTTATTGATCGACAATTGGGGAGGATCCGGTGGATTATCCGTATACGGCCTGCCGTAAAAAATGATCTGATTGTAATCGTTCAGAGTTATCGCCGCGTGCCACCATCCAGGAGCGGGTGTGTCGAATCGATCCGGACCGGTTGTCGGAAAAGCAACACTTCCCGTCTCCCATACCGCTTCCCCGGAAATCGTACCGTTAATGCTTCTGCCATCAGGATCGGTGATGATGTAGCTATATATTGATGCATCGCTATCCATGTCATAGTTGTGTACATATAGAGTCGGCAGATCCGGTTCCACATAAAACCAGAGATCGATGGATGCTCCATCCACCGGTGTTTGCAGCGCGGCTTCTTTCGCCATCAGTCTGATTTCATCTCCACTGGCAGGAATGCCGTCCGGGTCATTGTTTAGGATTCGGAGTTTGTAACCGTTTTCATCGTCTTCTTCTGTGAGCGATTGAAGTTCAAAAGTCCCGGAAAGATTCCCGATCGTAAAAGAGGTAAAGGGTGCCCAGGATTCCGAAGTACCACCCTCTGGTGTGTAGGTTTGATTGGCGATTTCGATACCATTGGGATTAAAGAGACGAAAATAGGCATCATCCCATCGTCCGTTACCATCGACCTTGTTTTTGTCCATTTCATCCATTTCAGTACCGGTCTGATTACATTCAGGATCGTATATTTCGATCTCGACGACAAAATCGGGACTGGACAAAGCCGCCTGAGGGACAATAATCTGAAACTTGTGCCACCCGTTTCCCCACACGGCTCCATAGTCGCTGTTGGTCCACCAATCTCCGTTGTCCAGCGGAGATTCGGGTCCGTTGGTTTCAAAAAAATAATTCTCGGTGGTTGGCAGTTGAATCTCTGCTGCAATGGCTCCCTGTCCACCCCATAAAAAGAGGACACCCAGAATACAGATCAGGATCTGCTGGATACTCTTTTTGACATATTGCGTCTTCATAACCTTCCCTCCGTTGCCTTTTATTCCTACGTCGACTTTTGCATCTAGAATATTTTGATGACCCCTGTCACTCTTTTGTGCTGAAATATTACTTTGAAAAAATCTATTAAAGCAAAAGAAAACAATAGAATAAAGAGTCGAGGGACGATATTCTGGGGTATAGAATTCAATTACCATGCCAAACTTTGAAGTCGGGTTTTCGATTCAGCGGAACAGTGGGAGGGCAACAGTGGGAGGGCAAAAAAAAAGGCAGAGAGAAGCTCTCTGCCTTTGGTTGACGGGATTGGGGATGACATTATTTGAGCAGCTGCATCTTGTGATATTTGTCAAAGCCATTGGCTTTCATGCGGTAGAAATAGGTACCGCTGGCGGCCGGGATACCCTGATTGTCCATCCCATCCCACAGTTTTTCATAGGAACCGGGTTGCATCACGTCGTCGACCAGTGTACGAACCACCTGACCGCGAGTATTAAAGATCTGCAGCGTGACAGGTCCCGTCTCTTTGATTTTAAACTGGATGGTGGTTTCAGGATTGAACGGATTGGGATAGTTTTGCTCCAGAGCGTATTCCTGCGGTGCCACCACGGCGACCTGAACGGGGCCATGTGTCTGTTCATTGCCATAGCTGTCCACATCGATGAGTTTGTAAAAGTACTTGCTTCCACAGACCACATCCTTGTCGGCAAAGCTATAGATGCGTTCGCTGTTGCTGTTGCCCGCACCGGGAATCATTTCGCTGTTAACACGGCTATACTCTCCGGATTCCGAGGGGCTGCGCAGGATATGAAAGCCCAGATTATCCGTTTCAGAAGCGGTCTGCCAGTCCAGTTGCACCACTCCATCCGTTGATTGTGCTTCAAAAGCGGCCAGTTCCACGGGAACGATCTGGGGATTGAGTGTAAAGGATTGCAGTTCAGCCGGGATATCCAGCGCTTCTCCAGTGACAATATCTCCATCAGAAGTCGTCACCACAATGGTTGGTGAAACACCCGGTAACCACCAATCGACGGTACCGGTTGAATCAACAGGCTCGTATTGGATCTGGAGTGTCATAATTCTGAAATAATCATTTGTTGCAGGGAGTTGCGTTCGATCTCCGGAAACATAGTTGAAGCTTGGCCAGACAAGTCCAAATGTACTGTCTTCCGTCGCAATAACCCTCAGACTGGTGAGATACCCTTCATCGTCGTTTTGATCTGGAAACAGAACATTCGAAGAAATGATCGTATCAACATCAGCAATCCATCTTCCCTTGATTTGAAACGGTACCTGGTAGCCTTCAATGAGATGAGTTGTACCATCTCCCTTGCCTTCAATATCCAGTGTCAGGATCGCCTTTCCGGTCTGTGGATCTTTGTAGTTGCTCACAAAAACCAATCGATTGTCAATCGCACCCATTGCAAATTGTGCAAATAGAACGAGCACGATTGTGAATACTAATAGTTTTGTCTTCATAATGACCTCACGGTTTAATTTGCCCATGGGAGAGCCTGGCTTCCATTATTTGCATTGTTTAGAAATGTAGTATTGTCATAAGGATCCCCGACACCATCCATTTTGTAGTCACTGTTCTCAAGATACCCATCATTATTAAAATTGTTGATCAAGATGGTCTTGTCTGAAGGATCAATGGCTCCATCATTGTTACCATCGCCTGATAGAATGACCCATCTTGGGGTTGTGCTGCCATCGGAGTTCAGTATATCATGGCTCTTGCTACCATAACCGATCAGAAATTCAAAATACTTGTCCTGTCCCGTTGTAAAGTTGTAAGGCGCACCTGCAGAATAATCTTCGAGATGCAATTTCCCTTCCGAAACGACCATTGGGGCGGTTCGATGATGAATGAGCAGATGGTAGTCGTTGTTGGCATTGACTCCGGGAAAGCTGACCCCGGGTGTGGTTCCATCCAATGACAGGATGTTTCCATATATGTCGATAAATGCACTTTTTTCTGCAATAACGGTTTGGCATCCAGAAAATTCACTGCAATTGTCCACGAGAGCGACATATACCCAGTCGACTACATCATCAGGGGGAGGATTGTCCACGTGTGCTTCTCCATTTCCTGTTCCTCCATCTCGATAGGGCGAAACAAGTGGTAATCTGTCAGGCCAGAACAAATCCCCTCGAATAATGGGGTTCATCACCTGGTTCTCTTGAGGCAGTCCCTGTTGGGGGATCATACCATCAAAGGCTGCTGATTCCAAAATAGCTTTCGCATAGACCGTGGCGGCTTCAAAAGGTCCCAGATACCACCAAGAATCCCCTGACGGGATTGTCACACTGTTTCCAGGAATGGGAGAGCTGTTGGCTCCGGGTTGAAAGGAGGCCAATTCTCCGCCAGCTTCCTGATAGATGACTTTTTGCCCGCCTGGATCCCCTTCTCGAGTTGCATTGAAGGCATATGACATGCCCACACCGGTTTGTTCCGAGGCGGATGTGTTAATTTCATAAAACCGTGTCGGAATACTGGCTGGACGCGTATTACCGGGGTTCAATGGCGGAACGCTGCCGGGAAGCGGATAATTCTGTCCCGTATAGCGGGTAACCTCGGTCGTGTTGTCGAATCCACTGCCCCAATCCAAGCCTGCAAATTGGGTGAATCCACTTCCGCCACGTTCACCCGAGGTGATTTTTCCCAACAAATACCCCGTTCCGGTTTCGGTCAGGTCGCCACTGAGCTCTATGTAGGTGGAAAAATCGTTTTCTGTGTCGTCCCAGACCGTCTCGACCAACATACCATCACCAATTACCAGATCCACATTTGCATGGGCCGACCACGCAAATGCCATCAAAAGCGTCAATACCATTGCTATTCTGCGCATAATTCTCCTCCTCCAAAAATGATACAGAAATGCCTGTCAATTGTCATTCATGTTATTTAATTACAAAAATCATACCATTTAGCTCGATTGACTGTTAATGTAATAAAAACAAAAGTAGAAAATAGAGTGCTGAGAGTGCGTTTCGTCATTTGACACCATTCATGTTAAGGATTTGGTCCTTTGACCGATTGTCGGGGCCAATATGTATGTCTTCTACCGAACAGGATTGTTTAGAATGATGGTTAATGTGAGGGCGCATCATTGCTCGGTTTAGACTCCTCCCTGCCGTTGCCGGGTGTCAAATAATTGTGACACCCTGTAATACTTTATTGAGGGTGTGATTTTCAGGCACGGCCTATCTAGTTGTTTTTAAATGGTAAGATCCAATGCCATTGTTTGTTTCGGGTAAACTGCCAAAATTGTGCCATCAACTCTGGTTCTTGCGCCTTTCACTCATTATAACTACAAAAGTCATACCAATTATTCTGGTTCCGTCTGTGGGAAAAGGTGTGTTGTAAAATATAGGGTTAGGTTTAGAGGTTTTGGCAGGGGACAGAGGCAGGAGAGTTTTTTGAATGACATTTGTTATAAATCAATGACAAAGGGCGGGCAAAGCCCGCCCTTTGTGTCATCGATTACTTTAAGAATTCCATCTTGCGGATTTCCACACGATCATCCAGTTGCAATTTGTAGAGGTAGACACCGCTGGGCATGAGATTGCCGGCATCGTCCCGACCATCCCAGATTACCGAATGTGTCCCTGCATTCATCGGACCGGTGAGCAGTGTACGGACCTGCTGTCCCTTGAGGTTGAATACCGCCAGCTCACAATAACCTGCCTGGTCCAGATGAAACTGGATATTTGTCGACGGATTGAACGGATTGGGATAGTTCTGTTCCAGACTGAACTCGGACGGCCGTGCGACGGTCACACCAACCGGTCCGTGCAGGGTCATGTGACCCTCATAATCCACATCCGCCAGTTTGTAATAATAGGATGATGCAATATTGACCGAGTTATCGACGTAGTGATAATGGTTTGCACTTTGACTGTTACCGGCACCGTCGATCATCTCCTTCGTGATTCGCTCGTACTGACCATCAGCCTGTTCAGAGCGAAAGATCAGGAATCCGAGGTTTTCACTTTCGGACTGGGTTACCCACTCCAACACCACACTGTTGCCT
>CAYPUH010000274.1:2223-5912 GCA_964413725.1 uncultured Cytophagia bacterium | reverse complement strand
GACCGGGGAGAGCGCCTCAAGAAAATCGACAATAGCGGGTCGCATCAAGAGTGCTGCCATCCGCCGGGCTCCGATTTCAAAGGGCGAAACCACACGGTTGGCACCGGCCCGTTGCATCTTTTTTTGATAAGACTGCCCCACCCCGCGGGCGACGATATGCAGTCGATCATTCAACGCACGTGCGGTTAACACCAAATAGATATTGGCGGAATCATCGGATATGGCACTGATCAGACCGCGGGCCTGTTTGATTCCACTCTTGAGCAGGATATCGTCATCCGTGGCATCACCTACGGCAGCCAGGTATCCTTTTTCCAGAGCCATATCGATTTTATCCTGGTCGCTATCGATGACGATAAAGATTTCATTTTCGTTCGCCAGCACATCACAGACCTCCCGACCGATTTTTCCATAGCCACAGACGATCAGGTGATCCCGTAATGACGTAATTTCTTTTACCATTTTTCGACCTCGAATAATATCAAACATATGTCCTTCGACAAACAGTGCCGCAATCATACCGATAGAATAACTCGCCGTTCCGATACCCAGGAAAATCAGTAAAATGGTAAAAAGTCGCCCCGCCTGTGAGAGCTGACCGACCTCTTGAAAGCCGACCGTAGCGATGGTAATCACGGTCATATAGAACGCATCAATGGGAGCCCAGTGTTCCAGCAAGACATAGCCCAGTGTTCCCACAAAAAGGACTGCAACAATCAGACTCGCAGCAATTATGAAACGACGCTGAGTATCCTGCCAAAACAACAAAGATTCTCGGTAGGAACGGGTTAGTGTTTTACGGCCCCTGTCAGGCATCTTTCAGCGGTTCTCTCTGTTTGTTCATTGGAATCAGGTGGTCACGGTTTAAAAGTAAAAATATGAATCCATGTCATTTTTCCAACGTCTTTTCTCAGGGTCTGAATATGTTTGAAAAAAATATCCCCGCACATCAGGAATGTACAGGGACGCCGCCAGGAAAAAGAACCTTCCGAATCGCGAAACGCATTTCCTTGAGGGAATCTTTATCTCACATTTATTCATACTCTCGCCAGCTTTTGATATGCAGGTCGTTAAGCGATTTGGTATAAATGGCATCTACAAAGCGACGGGCCAAACGAACATTGGTGAGTAGGGGAATATTGAAATCGACTGCCTTTCTACGGATGATATAGTCATTTGTCAATTCATGCTCTTGATAATTTTTAGGAATATTGATCACCAGATCGATTTCCTTTTCCGCAATGGTATCGAGCACATTGGGCTTGATCCCTGACAAGGGCCAGTGAAGGTGGGTGGCCTCGATGCCATTGTCCCGCATAAATCTCGCCGTCCCGCCGGTGGCATAAAATTTCACGCCCATCTCTTCCAGTTTTCTGGTGCTGTCGAGCAACTCGGCCTTGGTTTCGATGGGGCCGGTGGAGAGCAAGACACGGCGCAGGGGGAGTCTATATCCCACCGAGAGCAGAGCCTTGAGAAAAGCCTCTTCAAAGTCATCACCAATACAGGCCACCTCGCCGGTAGACGCCATTTCGACACCGATATTTGGATCGGCGCCATGCAGACGGGTAAATGAAAATTGAGGTGCTTTGACTCCCACATATTCCAGATCAAAGGCGGATTTTTCGATGCGGGGTACATCCTGTCCCATGATCACCCGTGTGGCCAGATCGATAAAATTGAGTTTGAATATTTTGGAGACAAAGGGAAAACTTCTCGACGCCCTGAGGTTACATTCAATCACCTTAACATCGTTGTTTTTGGCGACAAACTGTATATTAAAGGGCCCATTGATCTCGAGAGCCCTGGCGATGGCCCGCGAAATTTTCTTGATCCGACGCGTGGTTTCCAGAAATGTCCGCTGTGGAGGCAATACCATGGTCGCATCCCCCGAATGCACGCCGGCGTTCTCCACATGTTCGGAAATGGCATAACTGAGCAATTCACCCTTTTGGGCCACGGCATCGAATTCGATCTCTTTGGCATTTTCGATAAATTTGGTAATCACCACCGGATAATCGCTGGAAATATCCGCTGCACGGTTGAGAAATTTTTCAAGTTCTTCATCATTGGAGGCCACACTCATGGCGGCACCGGAGAGGACATAGGAGGGACGGACCAGCACGGGATAACCGACAGCCCTGGCAAAGGCTATCGCTTCCTTGATGGAGGTCAGTTCTTTCCAGTCCGGCTGATCGATTCCCAGGTCGTCAAGCAGTCGGGAAAACTTGTGCCGGTCCTCGGCATTGTCGATTTTTTCCGCCGGTGTCCCCAAGACGTTCACTCCGGCCTGGTGCAATTTCATTGCCAGCGTATTGGGAATCTGACCGCCCACAGAGATGATCACACCCTGCGCATTTTCCTTTTCATAGATATCCATAACCGATTCAAAGCTCAACTCATCGAAATAGAGCTTGTCACACTCGTCATAGTCGGTACTAACCGTTTCGGGATTATAGTTGACCATAATCGTTTGATAGCCGAGTTCATTCAGAGTCCGAACCGAGTTGACGCAGCACCAATCAAACTCCACAGAGCTGCCGATACGGTAGGCCCCGCTCCCCAGCACCATCACACCATCGCGTTCCAGGAAAGAGAGATCATCCTCACTGGCATTGTAGGTGATATAGAGATAATTGGTCTGAGCCGGATATTCGGCAGCCAGGGTATCGATCTGTTTGACAAAGGGCGACAGCCCATAATCCTGTCTCAGTTTTCGCACATCCCCTTCATTGAGGGAAAGCGCAGATGCGATCTGTTTGTCTGCAAAGCCATTTTGTTTCGCCTGCAGCAAAAGATCGCGGGGGCATCGTTGTTCTCCGATTTTGGAGATGCTCAGATCGATATCGACGATATTCTTCATTCGATGCAGAAACCAGGGATCGATATGGGAAAGTCGATGGATCTCTTTAACCGTTTTACCGATTTTAAACGCCTCGGCAATCGCAAACACTCTCATATCGGTGGGTTCGGATATCTCCTGTTCCAGATCCGCAAAGGAAAAGTCTTCGTTACCCACCAGGCCGTTGGCACCGATTTCGAGCATTCGCAATCCCTTTTGAAGGGATTCCTCAAACCGCCGGCCGATAGCCATGATTTCTCCGACAGATTTCATTCCCGAGCCGAGTTTATTGGAAACCCGTCGAAACTTTTTCAGATCCCAGCGCGGAATCTTGACGACAACATAATCCAGTGCGGGTTCAAAGCATGCTTTTGTGACACGCGTTATGGAATTGGGCAGATCCATCAGGCCATACCCTAGCGCCAATCTGGCGGCAACCGCTGCCAGAGGATAGCCGGTGGCTTTGGATGCGAGCGCGGAACTGCGGGACAGGCGGGCATTGATTTCAATGACCCGATAGTCCTCAGACCGCGGATCCAGAGCGTACTGGATGTTACATTCTCCCACGATTCCCAGATGACGCACGGTTCGGATCGCGATCTCCCGTAACTTGTGATATTCCCGATTGCTCAGGGTTTGGCTGGGAGCCACCACGATACTCTCACCAGTGTGAATCCCCATGGGATCGATGTTTTCCATATTGCATACGGTGAGACAGTTATCATAGCGATCCCGAACAACCTCATATTCGACTTCTTTCCATCCCAGAAGATATTCCTCAACCAAAATCTGGGGTGCATAGGAAAGGGCTTGTTGTGCACGGTCCTTCACCTCTTCCCGGGTTCTGCAG
>CAYPUH010000274.1:0-2213 GCA_964413725.1 uncultured Cytophagia bacterium | reverse complement strand
GGCATAGGCAATACGGATCATCACCGGGAATCCGATCTTGTCCGCATGTTTCAGAGCGTCTTCGACGGTAGAAACGGCATGGGAACGGGGGGTCTTGACCGAAATCTGATTGAGTTGTTCCACAAACCGATCCCGGTCTTCGGTATTCATAATCGATTCCACCGATGTCCCCAGAACATGCACGCCATATCGTCTCAGGATGCTATCATGATGCAACTTTACGCCGCAATTCAAGGCGGTTTGGCCACCGAAACCCAGGAGAATACTATCCGGTTTTTCCTTTTTAATCACCTGTTCAACAAAATAAGGTGTTACCGGAAGAAAATAGACCTTGTCTGCGAGATGATCTGACGTCTGAATGGTGGCAATATTGGGATTAACCAAAATGGTTCGCACACCCTCTTCTTTCAGGGCTTTAATGGCCTGACTCCCCGAATAGTCGAATTCTCCCGCCTCACCGATTTTCAGTGCTGAACTCCCCAGAATCAATACATTTTTAGGTTTATCAATCATCAAAGCATCCTCTCGAAATCCTGAAACAGCAGTTGGGTATCAGTGGGTCCGGGCATCGCTTCCGGATGGAATTGAACACTCATAAATGGATACCGGTTGTGTCGGATGCCTTCATTTGTTCCGTCATTGGCGTTGACAAACCACGGTTCCCACCCGTCGGGCAATGTCCGTCCGTCGACTGCAAAGCCATGGTTCTGTGACGTGATATAGCATCTCTTGGTTCCCACCTCGATGCAGGGTTGATTCTGACTGCGATGACCAAATTTCAGTTTGTATGTCTCCGCACCGGCCGCCCGGGCCAAAAGCTGATTGCCCATGCAAATACCAAAAATGGGACGATGCTGATCCATAACCGTCCGGATATGCTCTACTGTGGCCTTGCAACTTTTGGGATCACCCGGTCCATTGGAAATGACCACACCATCATACGTTTCTTTTGTAAAATCATAATCCCAGGGGACTCGCCGTACGGTGAGTCCCCGTTTCAGCAGACTTGAAATAATATTGTTTTTACACCCGCAATCTATGAGAATGACCTTTTTATCACCCGATCCATATTCCACGGGCTCGTCAATGCTGACGCGGGCCACCAGATTCTCCTCATTCGGATCTTTAAAAGCAATCTCGTTATTGAAAAAACGAATACGACCCAGTAACGAGCCTTCATCCCGGAGTCGTTTGGTCAGCATTCTGGTATCTATACCATGCAAGCCGGGAACATCATGCTCCTGCAACCACGCACCCAGACTCTTTGCCGCATTCCAATGGCTGTATTCGTCCGTATAGTGGGCGACAATCAGTCCACAGATATGAATCTGGTTGGATTCAAACAGCGTATCCAGACCTTCGACGATTTGTTGTTCCGGCACACCATAATTGCCAATAAGCGGGTAGGTCAACACCAGTATCTGCCCGGTATATGAGGGATCGGTCAAACTTTCAGGATAGCCCATCATACCGGTATTGAACACAACCTCACCGGCAAAGGATTTTTGGCTTCCAAACGAGATCCCCTGATAGACAGAGCCGTCTTCTAATTCCAGATTCGCTTTTAGTTTTCGTTGTTCCAATGCGCACTCCAAAGGTTGTTGACAAGCAGCCTATTGTAACAGCGCGAGGACAGGAGACATATGCCTCCCTCTCCGGCCAGGTCTCATTAATAAAAACCCCAATCTCATGCATGACCATGCTATTGGGGAATCGAGCGGGCTTCATCAAAAGGATTCTGTTCTATACATCCAACGGGTTCGATAAATATACCCTCCCGTTTCGTCCGTAAATCCCGGCCTATATATTCTTTACCAGAGACCATCAAGGTAGTTAGTTAATTAATTTAGTCGATAGAGTACCAAATTTTTTAATGAATTTCAAGCATTTTTTTGCACAAGGTTTCTCATTCTCTTTATTGAATCCAACCGTTTGCATGAATGACGGCCTCAGGGAATTTCGACCAGACACTGATCTCCAATCATAAATTTATTGGAGCGTGGTCGACCGGAGGCATTAACCACACGCGATGCGGTACCCAGAAGACTGTTCTCGATTCGAATCCCCACGGTCTCTATGATGCACCGGTTGAGGACAATACTGAATTCAATCTCGCTGTTTTCGACCCGACAATCCCTTCCGATGGAGGTAAAGGGGCCGATATAACTGTTTCGCAGCACCGTACCTGCGCCCACCACCACGGGCCCCCGCAC
>CAYPUH010000273.1:0-5921 GCA_964413725.1 uncultured Cytophagia bacterium | reverse complement strand
AGATAGCCGTGACCCGGCCGTTGACATATTGTGCCTCGACCCATTCAAAAATGGTTGCTACACGTGGATCTCGTTTGTCGACCGGGGGCTGATTGTTTTTTTCCAGCTGCTGATTGACCCAAAAACCCACTCCAGCAATGCCCGAGCGGTTGGTGATATTGACACCCAGTGGCCGGTTTAAAATTGTGGCGGTGTCAAAGATATTGTAGATCTCTTCGTTTTTGATCACACCGTCGGCATGAATACCGGCCATGGTGACGTTGAACCGTTCGCCCACAAACGGATAGTTGGTGGAAATCGGGGTGCCGATGCTTCGCATGAAATCAGCGATTTCATTGATCGCGGTCAAGTCCATGCCGTTCTGTGTGCCTTTTAGCGAGGCGTATTCGATGGCCAGACCTTCGATGGGAGAATTGCCGGTGCGCTCACCAAAACCAAGAATCGTTCCGTTGACCGATGACGCACCAGACAACCACGCGGTTACCGAGTTGATATGGACTTTGTGAAAATCATTGTGGCCATGCCATTCCAGGTTCTTAGAGGGGATGCCAAACTCTTTTTGCAGATGGTAGACGAGTTTGACCACCGAGCGTGGCAGGGCGGCTGCAGGATAGGGGAGACCATAGCCCATGGTATCGCACAGCCGGATTTTGATATTGAGACCCGACTGCTGGGAAAAATTGAGTAACTCTTCGGTAAACGGCACCACACATCCCCAGAAATCGGCCCGGGTGATGTCCTCATAATGACATCTGACCGTTTCGAGCCCGATCTCTGCGGCCGATCGAATGACGTTCATAAAATCATCCAACACCTGGCGCCGGGTTTTGCGAAACTTTAGAAAAATATGATAGTCGGAAATGGAGGTGAGCATGCCCGTCTCCTTGATACCCACCTCTTTCACCAGTTCGAGATCTCTGGGATTGGCTCGTATCCAGGCCGTTGCTTCCGGAAAGCGGTATCCTTTGTTGCGAATCTCCTGCAGGACCTCCCGGTCTCTTTCTGAATAGATAAAGAACTCGGACTGGCGTATTACACCATTGGGGCCGGACAGACGGTGCAACAGATCGAACAGGGTGGAGGCTTGTTCGATGGAATACGGGGTCCTGGCCTGTTGACCATCGCGAAAGGTGGTGTCGGTGATCCAGATATCATTGGCCGGCTGAGCAGCTACGGTTTGACCATCAAAAACGGTACGAGGAACCTCATGGTACGGAAAACGATCCCGCATCAGATTGGGCTCTTCAACGTCCTGTAATGGGTGTTTGACTTGTTTGTCGATCAATTGCCATGAGGAATGCATATGACCTCCCTTCCTATATAGAACACGAAAACACAGGATCTCATTCAGGTTCCATGTCACATAATAGAGTGTTGAAACCCATGGTTTTATTCCCCAAAACAGCTCCAAAATACACCTCTGTCGATACCTGCCGGACCATCACCCGGGTGTGGCGATAGATTTCGGGCAGGGATCAGAGTCAGTCGAACCGGGTGGGCGGCCAGCAAAAGATCCGTTTTCGGTGGTACGGAACGGTAAACAGGTAGGATGATACGGTTTTCCGAACGGTCAATACAGCAGATCGGGTGAGTCGGCCTTTTGGGCTTCGGGATGAGGACCGTTAGGGTGATTGTACATTGAACAACAATTAAATAACTTATAATCTAAAATACAAGGAAAAAATATGTAATTAATTTCGTTAAAATTACTTTTAAGCCAAATAAAGTTATAAATAATTGCCTTTGACGGTTTCGCGGTTGACGAAATTCAGCCAGAGGGGGTGTTTTAAGGCGATCGTTTTTATCGAGCCGGGAGGGTTGCATCAGGTGGAAACGATCTGTTGCAGACGGTTTGCGGCATTGTCGGGGCCGATGGGTTCCGGGTGCGCGGCGGCGTTGGGGTTGAAAACAGTTGATTTTGAGGTTGTCATTGTCTACATTTTATGTTTGATTCAGAAGCATGTCCCGTTGGCTGGCGGTCTGCGAGGCAAGAGGGCTGTCCCGGGATGGTACAAGGCGTATGAAGTTTAATTGATTGAAACGGAGAGGAATATGATACGACGAATCATGGTGGTAGCCCTGTGTATGGGGGGGGTGTTTTGGCTGGGATGCGCGGGTTCGGCGGCCGACCGTTCAGTTGAGCCTCGTGTGGAGCCCCCGGAGAAGGAGGAGGTGAAGCAGGTAGAGACTTTTGATCCGGCCGACTTGGGAGAATATCAACACCGGAATGAAACCACTCTCTCCACCGAGGATGTGCTGGATGTGGAAGAATTTCTCAAACCCAGCGAGGGTGTGGAAGCGGCAACGTTCGGAGCCAAAACCAGCGGCTATCGGGTTCAGTTGACCGCCACCCGGAATGAACAGGAGGCACGTACGGTCTATAATGAAGCGGTGATGAACCTCGCCGGCGAGGTTTATATGCCCTTCGACGATCCGTATTACAAAGTTCGTGTCGGCGATTATGTCTCCCGGTACCGGGCTGAAACCGCCCAGCAACAGGCCATCGAAAAGGGCTTTGTGGATGCCTGGGTCGTGCGAACCTTTGTGAATGTTTCCAATGAGACTGCCAAAGAGTCATCTTTTCCCTGATCCTCTTTTTTATCGTCCCCCCGTCCTTCGGGGACAGACCGGAAGGCTCGATTTTTTGCTTGGAATTGGGCCTTTTTTTTATTATATTCAGCGTTAACCTGGGAAGCCATATGTATATCATAACCCGATAATTTTCAGCATACTGGATGGTCAAGCGTGGCACACGGACAGTATGTCATAATTCACTCGATAGATGATTTGTTGCCCGTGTACCCCTGGCACTGACAGGGGATGCGGGTTTGTTGTATTGGAGGAACCATGTCCGGACATTCAAAATGGAGTACCATCAAGCGTAAAAAGGCCAAGACCGATGCGGTTCGGGGTCGCATTTTTACGCGGTTGATCAAGGAGATTACCGTCGCAGCCCGGATGGGAGGAGGGGATGAGACCTCCAATTCCCGACTCCGGTCGGCTGTCGAAGCCGCCAAGACGGCAAACATGCCGGCAGCCAATATCGAGCGTGCTGTGAAGAGAGGCACCGGCGAACTGCCCGGTGTTGTCTATGAAGAAGTGGTCTATGAAGGCTATGGCCCTGGCGGGGCGGCCCTCTATATCGAAGCCATGACCGACAATAAAAATCGGACCGTGGCCGAAATTCGTCACCTGCTGTCCAAATACGGCGGCAGCATGGGGGAAAACGGTAGCGTTGCCTGGATGTTTTCCAAGCAGGGTGTGGTCATGGTCCCCGAAAAAAACACATCTGAAGATGACCTGATGGAAACCACTCTGGATGCCGGCGTGGAAGATATTTCGCTCGATGGCGAGATGTATCGACTCCAGTGCGCATTCACCGATCTGGACAAGGTGAAAAAGGCGCTCGAAAAGAACACTATCCCTTACGAGAGTGCCGAGGTCTCCATGGAACCGAGTAACATGGTTGATCTCGATGAAAAGAACGCCGAGAGTATGATCAAACTCATGGATGCTCTGGAAGAACATGACGACGTTCAGAATGTGTATTCCAATTTTGATATCGATGAGAGCATCCTTGAAAAGTTGAGTTGACGGGTCATGCGGGTGATGGGTATTGACCCGGGTAGCCGGATCACCGGATATGGTGTGATCGATGTAGCACAGGAGGGTGGACTGTCTCTTGTTGCCATGGGTGCGGTTCGTACCCGTCCCCGGATCGATTTTCAGCAGCGTCTGAAACAGATTTACGATGGCATTTTCGAGACGGTGAGGGAGAGGCATCCCGAACAGGTCGCTTTTGAAGACTCTTTTTACAGCCGGAATGTCAAAACGGCATTGCAGCTGGGGCAGGCCCGGGGGGCAGCTGTTCTCGCTGCTCTCAACCAAGAGTGCCCTGTGTACAGTTATTCACCCAGGGAGGTTAAACAATCCCTCACCGGATATGGGGGGGCATCCAAAGAGCAGATACAGGCTATGGTGGTTCAGCTGTTGAAGTTGTCGGAACCGCCATCGCCGTTGGATATCTCTGATGCTCTGGCGATCGCCATCTGCCACGCATTTCGTTCTTCTTCGCCACTCCACCGTTTTCGTACCAGCTGATGGATGGTTCCATGATCGATTTTCTCAAAGGGGTGTTGGTTGAGAATCAAGCCACTCTCGCGGTTATCGAGGTGCACGGTGTCGGCTATCGTCTCCATATTCCGCTGACCACACACACGGCGCTGGGCCCACCGGGGGAATCGGTCTTTATCCATGTGGAGATGGTGGTTCGTGAGGATTCTATGACTCTGTATGGTTTCGCCAGCCAGGACGAGCGGCTTCTGTTCCGCGATCTGCTGTCGGTATCCGGTATCGGTCCGCGCTTGGCATTGACGGTGGTGTCATCGGCTCCTTGCGAACAGATTTATCAGTATATTGCCGAGGAGAATTCTGCCGCTCTGGTCCGTGTCCCCGGTCTGGGCAAAAAGACCGTGCAACGGGTCCTGTTGGATCTCAAAGACCGGGCCGCGAAACATGTGACGGTCTCTCCGGCCGCGGCGGGAGGGGAGGTGTGGTCGGATGACGGTGTCGCTCAGCAGGCCATGGCCGCATTGAGCGCGCTGGGATTCAGCCCGGCAGAGGCTGAAGAGCAAATCCGGACCGTCCTTCGGGATCATCAGACACCCGGAACGACAGAAGAACTGATTAAACTGGCGCTGCAATCCCGATAACGATGCGGCGCTTCAACCAGGCATGATAGGTCCATTGTGAATTCTAATGACCGCGTGACAGTTCCCGAACGGCAAAACGGTGACTGGGATTTTGACAGCTCACTGCGACCGGATCGACTGGAGAGCTTTGTGGGACAGACCAAGATCAAAGACAACCTCCAGGTCTTTATCCGTGCCGCTGTGGAGCGCGACGAATCCCTCGATCACGTACTGTTTCACGGTCCCCCCGGATTGGGTAAAACCACATTGGCGACGATCATTGCCAGCGAGTTGAAAAGCCAGATCAAGACCACATCCGGACCGGCGCTGGAACGACCGGGCGATCTTGCCGGTCTGCTGACCAATCTCAAAGAGCGGGATGTGTTGTTTGTCGACGAGATCCATCGCCTGAACCGTGTGGTGGAAGAATATCTCTATCCCGCCATGGAAGACTATAAACTGGATATTATCATCGACAAGGGGGCCAATGCCCGTACCATACAGCTGAAATTGCCCCCCTTTACCCTGGTCGGCGCCACCACCCGGGCCGGTCTGATTACATCTCCCTTGCGAGCCCGGTTCGGTGTGACCTTTCGTATGGATTATTATCAAGCCGGGGATCTGAAACGAATCATCACACGATCTGCTGGGATATTGAACTGCCGGATACAGGACGATGCCGCTATGGAAATCGCCAGCCGATCGCGCGGGACGCCACGTATTGCCAATCGATTGTTGCGTCGTGTACGCGACTTTGCCCAAATCGATGGCCAGGACATCATCTCCCGCGATCTGGCCACCAAAGCGCTGCTGAGACTCGATGTGGATGAATTGGGCCTGGATGATATGGATAAACGCATTATCCTCTCGGTCATTGACAAGTTTAGCGGAGGACCGGTGGGCCTAAACACCCTCGCGGTCGTTATCGGCGAAGAAAGCGATACCATCGAAGAGCTCTATGAACCCTTTTTGATCCAGATGGGATTTCTCAATCGCACACCGCGTGGACGCATCGCAACTGATCTGGCCTATCAACATTTCAACCGACCCAGAAAAGGACCGAGCCGGCAAACATCGTTTCTGGGATAGGGCTCCTCAGTGTGTGTCGAACCCCATACTTTTTAACAGGAGGATCAAGCACGATGAAGCTTTGCGATTTCAAGTATAATCTTCCGGAAAAATTAATTGCACAATATCCCAGTGACAAACGCGAAAAATCCCGTCTCATGA
>CAYPUH010000272.1:0-5929 GCA_964413725.1 uncultured Cytophagia bacterium | reverse complement strand
TCGAACCACAGCACAGCATCAGCAATCCCTGCGGGCAATTCTCCCGCAATCGGCCAAACCATGGTGCTATTCTCCACCACTGGATTCCTGCGTTCGCAGGAATGACGGCAACGAGAACCCCATCTCTTGCACATACATTTATTTTTAGCGGGCTTGCCACAGTAAACCCTTGATTTTATCCCAGAGTATGACTATACTATTAAGGTATTCAATGAAACGATTCAAAGGGATTGTGTCCGTCTATACTCTTCTCATAACCTTATCCATCGCAAACCACCCGTCGGCGGGTTCTGAACGCGGAAAAGGATTCACTTCAGACGCGGTAAACCCTTGCGAATCTGTCAGTTCACCATCACAGGAGCCTCAATGAACATGCGAACAAGTGTAGCGTTACTCGGCATACTGGCTTTGGCCATCACCGCATGGTCCCAGCAGGGTCCTTCCGGGAAAGACCTTCTCGGCCGGTTCAGCTATGACGACTTTGAAAAGCCCGAAACGTGCAAAAGTTGTCATGTGGACATATACTATCAGTGGGACCAGGCGATGATGTCCAAGGCCTACACCCATCACTGGGATGAAATCGAATATTTCGACCTGGCGGTGGCGCATGCCGAAGCCGATCCGGATCTAAAGGAGGCGGTTGACGGTTGTAACGGTTGCCATACTCCCATGGCCTATATGGCCGGTGATGTAACTCCGCCACGTCCCTCTGAAGGATCCCGTGCCAACGAGAGTGTCAACTGTGATGTGTGTCATACGATCGCCGGCACGGCCGAGGACCCCCCTTACAATTTCAGTTACATCCCCTCACCCGGACGCGTCAAATATGGAGGCAAACCCGGTCAAGACTCTCCTCATCACGACACCCAATACAGCGAATTGTTTACCCAAACGGAATTTTGTGGCAACTGTCACAACGAACAAAGCCCCTATGGCGTCTGGGTCAAGTCGACTCAGATCGAATGGGCGGAAGGCCCCTATGCCGAGGAAGGCGTACCCTGTCAGGACTGTCACATGCCCAAAGCACCCGGTAAGAGCGCCAGGATGGCCGACTCGTCCATGGTCGCCCAGCATCTATTCCATGGTGCTCATGATCCCGGCAAGGTGGCCAGTACCATCGAACTGCGCATGCATCCCACAGAGCGGGAAATACCCTGGGATGGCGTGGCTGAACTCAAGGTGCAGCTGTTCAATGCCAAAACCGGCCATAAATTTCCCACAGGATCGGTGGAGGACCGCATCGTCTGGTTGCACGTGACCGCCACCGACGCAGCGGGCAATACCTATCACTTGCCGGTAAACAAAAAGGGATTCAAAGGTGAAGAGTATACCATCGCTGCCAACGTTCTCGCCTATCAGGATATGGGCATCCCCAAAGGTATTGAAGGCTTTGAGGGGGTCCAACGCGACGGCGTACCGGTGGGAGACCGGATCTACCGCAAACCCTATTTCGATCCCCAGGGCCGTATGACCATCATGCAATGGAACACCAAATCCTTTGGCGCAGATTATCGCATCGGTCCGCGCGAAACCAAAATCGAAACCTTTACATGGCAGCCCCCAGAAGATATCCCGGTGGGCAAAGTGACATTCCATGCCCAGTTGAATTACCGCAAACTGGTCAAACCTGTTGCCGACTTTTTAGAGGTTCCGGAAGATGAAAGCGAGATCATTCCGGTGAATTCCGCCACCACCTGGATCGAAATCTACGAGTAATCAAAAACGTTCAAATCAACATTCCCATATACAAGGAGGACTCTATGCGTCATCCAACTCGATTGATTGGAATCACACTGGTTCTGATCCTGATGATCACCTCCGCATCCTGGGCCATACCGGCATTTGCGCGCAAATACAAGTTTTCCTGTACCACCTGTCACGAGCCATTTCCGCGCCTGAAACCCTATGGCGATGACTTTGCCGGCGAGGGATTCATGCTGCCGGAAGAGGACAGCGAACGGGATTACGTTACCGCCGGTGATGATCTTCAATATCTCAACCGGGATTTTCCAATTGCCGCTCGTATGGAAGCCTATGGCGTCTATGATCAGGATCGGGACGTGGAAACCGATCTGCAGAGTCCCTGGGGCATCAAATTCATGTCCGGGGGGACACTGTATAAAGGCATCGGCTATTATTTTTACTTTTACATGTCCGAACGCGGTGAAGTGGCCGGTGTGGAAGACGCCTATGTCCACTTTAACAATGTCTTTGGCTCCAACCTGGACATTATGGTGGGACAGTTTCAGACGTCTGACCCCTTGATGAAGCGTGAGCTGAGACTGACTTTTGAAGACTATCAGATCTACACCCGCAGAGTGGGCCGGTCCGTAACCAACCTGACCTACGACCGCGGTGTGATGCTGGTCTATGGCATCGACGAGACGTCCACCGATCTCGTCGCCATGATCGTCAACGGCAACGGCAAGCAGGAAGCCGGTGGAGACCGAAAATTCGACATCGACTCGAAAAAGAACCTCGGCTTTCGGGTCAATCAGGCCATCGGAGACAGGCTCTCCGTCGGCGGATTCTATTACACCGGTAAAGAGGTCATCGACAACTATACCAATGAAATCACCTATTACGGTCCCGATATGAGCCTGTCCCTGGGACCGGTGGATTTTACCGGTCAATACCTGATTCGCGAGGATACCAATCCCAGACTCTTCAACCGGGACAATGAAGGCGAAACCACAGGGTGGGTCCTGGAAGCCATTGTCGCGCCACATCGAAATACTCCGCGCTATTATTTCACCGCCCTCTATAACCAAATCGATTCGGAGATCACGACCATATACCCGACGTTTACAATGGGCAGCTCAGTACCCTATGAAACGTTCACTCTCAGCGGGACCTATCTGCTGGCCCGGAATCTTCGTCTCATCGGAGAATATACCCGGGATCTCGAGCACAATAAAAACAGGGTTGTGATGGGATTTGTCAGCGGCTTTTAACAGTCTTAAAATGTCCCAAAACAATAAAATCCCCGGCACGAGCAAATCATGTCGGGGATTTTTTTGTCCAAACGTGTGATGCGTGATATTCTACCGATTTAAGAGGTGTGATACCCTTCCAACCCGAACAGAACGCCAGCCCCGAATGTTTACAGATAGTCCTCCAGTGCCAATGTGGGGATAATCCTCCTCCCCATACAATCCGAGGGTCACGCTCTGGTATGAAAGATGCCTTTGAAAAGAGACCTACTGTCCGACCAGTGGAATCAGATCAAGGCCTTCCAGGGAATCCAGTCCAGGTATGGGATAGGTCTCTCCTTTTTCCGGCACCAGCTGATATGTGAAATACCGGATGAGACCATACGCAGACAACGGATCCAGAAGAATGGGTATCAGATGGGAAAACCGCCCCTGTACCGGGACGATGATCGTGCCCGCGGAAAGCGTACGTTGCCGTGAGACCGCCTCGATTTCGATGTGTTCAGGAGCGATATAGTCAAACCCTGAGGGGATAATATCGATCACGCGGTCCACGGTGACCCTAACCTCTGCCGGTTGGGACAGGAGTTGCATCGGCACATGATGATCCCGCAACGTCCGAATGACCTTGTGTCGATCGGCGGGTATGGCATAGGCCGTCGGGGCCTCCCTCGATACCGTACTCTTGACCACAGGTCGCCAGTCCGGGATCACGGTATCCACGACCACAGGAGCAGCCCGTTCGATCTCGGACCACCTCACAGGGTCGCCGGCATGTTTATCCACCGTCACCGTTCCAATCCTGTCGTCCGGTGTCACAATTCGTTTCAGAGTCAGACCGGGATCCTCCTCTGAATGTGTGTATCGCATGCGCAAATGCACCGGATTCGAATCGGAGGCAAGGCTCTGGCGCTGGGAGCGGACCAGCTCGCGTATCTCCAGAGCCTGTTTTGCGATCACCTCGACAAAGGCTCTGAGAGTGGCCAGCTGACGCCGGGTGCGCTCGCGAATATCATCCAGTCGTCCGGATGAAACCCCTTCCTGGATAAAACTCAGGGTATTAAAAATTCCCAGACTGTTTCGACCATCATTGACATCCGTGGTGCTGTAGCGATAGAGATAACGGGGTGGACCCGCGGTGTCCCGCTCCATGTCCGCACCGGATGCTTCGTTGATGCCGATCTCCTGCCGGATCAGGTACTCATGAAACGTGATATTCTGACGCTCCAGCTCTTTTGCTATAGGAGAAAGGACCCGGGAACGGGCGAATTGCTGCAGAGTATCGGCAATGTTCGCATTGGAAATCACCCCAATCTGCTGCAGGTAATAGTCCTCTCCCTTTTCATGAACATCGAGGGTCACCTCAGGGAACCAGGAGTGGAACACATCATGAACAGCGCGTGTTTCGGCCGCTTCCAGTTTGACGTGATCTCGGTTCAGGTCGAGATCCATGTGGTTGCGCCGTTGATCGGCTTCAACACCGTGCGGATTCACCAGCGGCATCACCAAAAGATTGATGTGATCGAGGAGTGAGGCACGGTCCTCCAGAGCCACATCCCGAATCAGATAGAGGGCTGCTTCCTTGGCAGACTGTTCATCGCCATGTTGACAGGCAAACATAAATACAGTGGGTTTGCTTTTATCCAGTTGCCCGGGAGACCGGATGCCCTCCCGGGTCAGGATGGCCAGATAGAGTGGTTCCCGCAGGCTGGTTTCTCCAGCGACAGAGACCTCCATATGAGGACTCTGGTCCGATACCGAACTGAGAAAATGCCAGACGTCATCTTTATCGGAATACCGGCTATGGTGATTCCGTTCCAACGGATGGTCCACCCCGGCACACAGAGCGCCCACCCCGGTCAGAACCAGGCCCACTATATATATGACTCGTTTCATAGGTCACGGTCCCTCTTGAATTGGGTGTTCATACCTGATTTCAGCGTTCCCCTTGTCGTGCTGGCCCAGTCTCTCCTTTCTCAATCCATACATCCGAGTTTACGACCTGCCTTCAGGTGAGGGCCGATAGGAGCTGAGAAGAGGTTTGAGACGGCTCGTGACCCGTCTGCACGCGTCGCGGAAGCGGGGATACTCGGACTCTTTAACCGTGCAGAACGTCACATAGAGGACGTCACTTCGGGGCACCACACTGATCACCTGAACCACCGGGCAGGGATTGGAAAATGCAGCAACGGTATAATATCCCTGCAACAAACTGTGAGCCGGTCGGGTGACGGGTACGAGAATCCGAATGGATTCAGGGCCGCCCGTATGCTGTTGGAGTCGCTCATCCAGCAGTGTGATGGTGAGATCCTTGAGCGCGGAATCGGGTTGTGGCGGCAACACGCCCAGTCTGGCCTCTGCCAAAGAATCCGGCTGATGATCCATTCTCAGCAACCAGGTGATCTGTGGCCATATGGGCTCACCGGATTCCAGTGGCCCGAGTGTGGTATCCTGACTGAGCGATGTCAACGACCAGTCCGGCCCCGGGGCCGGTTCCGCCACATGAAACGCATAATTATAATAGGTGGAATCAGCAATACCCAGGTGAATGGGAGCTGAAAATACCGGATAATCCGTTGACATGTCCGGCAGGGTATTCTGCACCTGTTTGGCCAGCATCCATATGGCGACCAGCAAAAACAGCAGCAGGAGCAGTGTGGTGGTTTGTATTCCTTTACTTTTCATAGAGCCTTTGGCCATTGGTTTTCGGTGTTCAGGCAAATGAATTGATGTCGTCGAGTGTCCATTCAGGTACCGCACCCTTTCGGGTGGCGACAAAGGCACCCAACCGGTTACCAAATTCAGCGATTTCTTCCAGAGAAGCGCCCTGCACGTATTTGATCGTCAAACCGGCAGCAAACGCGTCACCAGAGCCTGTGGTATCAACAACCTTGATATCAAATCCCGGATGACGAACCACGCGGGAGTCGGTGACCACTTCACACCCCTCGCCACCATACGTCACAGCAGCCATCTTGATAGAATAGGTTTTTAAC
>CAYPUH010000271.1:1439-5963 GCA_964413725.1 uncultured Cytophagia bacterium | reverse complement strand
CGCCCACACTGGCCGAGATGACACAAAAGACACTCGAGATCCTGTCGACTCGCAACAAGCCCTTTTTTATGGTGGTCGAGGAAGAGGGATCGGATAATTTTGCCAACAGCAACAACGCCAAAGGAACGCTGGCGGCTCTGCATCGCGCCGATCAGGCCATCGGTGTCGCGCTGGACTATATCGACCTCAATCCGAATACCTTGCTGGTCACGGCGGCGGACAGCGATGCCGGCGGACTCGAGGTCATGTCGCTGCGGGATAGCACCGCATTCGACCGGCCCCTGTCGGCCTTTAGCAGCAACGGGTCTCCGGTGGACGGCCGCGACGGCACCGGGACCTTGCCCTTTGTCGCCGCCCCCGACGCCCGGGGAAACCGGCTCCGCTTCGGCATCCTCTGGGCCACAGACGGCGATGTGGCCGGCGGTGTCCTGGCCCGGGCCCACGGTCTCAATGCCCACAGGCTGCCAAACAATGTGGACAATACCGATATCTACAGACTGATGTACATGACACTGTTTGGCATAGAGCTGGAATAGCCATTGGCCACACGGAGCGGCGGAAAAAGGAACGTGAAATGCGAAAATTCTCTCCGTCTCTCAGTCCCTCAGTCTCTTGGTCTTTCAGTCCAAAGGGCCGCTCCGGCTCTGTCCCACCCCAAAGCGGCATCGTGGGAATGCCCTGCCGGGTGGACAGGCTTTGTGGCGGGCCAGGATCCTCCGCGGGCGTCGCGCGCTATCCCGCGAAAAGAGGGTGCAGGTGGGTGAGGTGAGGTGTTCCTGGTTGGCGCCGGTTACCTCTGCGGCATCGGAGGGCGGGAGGATCGCGCTCCGCAATCATTATGAAAAAGAGCAAAGCCTGGAGAGTGACGGGAAACGTGGACCCCGGAACTCGGAACGCGGAAAAAGCAAAGCAAAATGCGAAAAGACAGAACGGCCGAGACAGAACAGAGGGATGTGGCGGAACCCCGTCAGGGGTGACATATTTTTAGAACACACCAAACCCAAACCCTGAAAACCCCGTAGGGGTGGCATATATCTTTTTCGGTTTTTCTCTGTAGAACTCTGGGACCTCCGTGGTATCATTTTTTTTGTTGCAAAAATCTATTTTGGACAGGAATGGTATTAATCATTTTAAAAAAATAGTACGTTTTCCCTCAATAACTTTACCTGTTCACATCTTTTTCGAAACCCGCCGCGTGTTTCCTGCGTATACAGATCTGTCCATTGAAATCTCACGACCAGGGGATCGACATGTTTTTGTCTTATCGGTTTCGGATGTTCGGGGTGCTTGTCCTCCTGGGATGGACCGCGGCTCCGGCAGTCAGTGCTCTGCCACCTGTTGACGGCTCTCACGACATTCCACCTCATCTCAAATTTGATCACCTCACCCTGGAACACGGCTTGTCCCAGAGCATCGTAGAGGATATGCTGCAGGATCATTCCGGCTTTATGTGGTTTGCCACCGAAGATGGTCTGAACAAATACGACGGTTATACCTTCCGCACCTGGCGTCACGATCCGGATGACCTCAACACCCTGAGCTATAGTCATATTCTGGCTCTGCAGCAGGATGCCGACAGCACCTTGTGGATCGGCACCTTTGGTGGCGGGCTGAACCACTTTGATCCAACCACCCGCACCTTTACCCATTACCGCCACAATCCCCATGACAGTCTGTCCATCAGTCATGACCTCATCAAAGATATCTTCATCGATTCCAAAGGGCGGCTCTGGATTGCGACACATGGTGGTCTGAATCGCTATGACCGGAAAACCGACGGATTTATCTCGTACCGCTGTCATCCGGAGGATCCGCTCAGTCTGAGCCATGACGAGGTGAATGCCCTGTGCGAAGACGAGTCCGGCACGCTGTGGGTGGGGACGTCGCACGGCCTCAACCGGTTTTATCCGGATCGCGGTGCCTGCATGCGGATCGTTGCGGCGCCCGGAAAAGACGGTGCGTTACAGTCCGACCACATCCAGTGTCTGACTATGGACGCAGGGGGACGCCTGTGGATCGGCACGCGGGGGGGACTGTATCATATGGACAATGAGGATCCCGAACATCCCCGATTTGTCCACTATGGCCACGATCCAAACGATCCTCACAGTCTGGGGCATGATGATGTTCTGGATGTAACCGAAGACCGCACCGGAACCCTGTGGGTGGCCACCAATGGCGGCGGATTGAATCGTCTCAATGACGACGGTCAGACCTTTACCCGCTATCGGCACAATCCCACCGATCCCACCGGCATCAGTTACGACTATTTGAAATGCCTTTACGAAGACCAGGCGGGGGTCCTGTGGATCGGCACCTATGGCGGCGGACTGGACAAGATCAATCATCGCCTCGAGCAGTTTGCCCACTATCGGCAAATCCCGGACGAGCCGATCAGAGTGTCGCAAAATATCGTCTGGTGTTTTCATCAGGATCACAACGACACTCTGTGGATGGGGACCCATGGCGGTGGACTGCTGTCACTGAACCGGAAGACGGGTGAAACCCGGACCTATATCCACGATCCGGACGATCCGAACAGCCTGAATTGCGATGTGATCCGGGCGATTCTGGTGGACAGCCACGACCGCTTCTGGGTGGCCACGCATGGGGGTGGACTCTCCCGGTTCGATCCCCGTACCGGCTACTTTACCGCTTATACCCACGATCCGGAGGATTCCACCAGCATCTGTCACGATGAGCTTCGCTGTCTCTATGAAGACCGGCGGGGTCGATTGTGGATCGGCAGTTACGGCGGAGGACTCGATTTGATGGATGCCGAAACCGGAACCTTTACCCATTTTCGCAATGATCCTGCGGATTCGACCTCGTTGAGCAATGATTTTGTCCGGGCGATTTATAACGACAGCACCGGACGCTACTGGATCGGAACGCAGGGCGGGGGGCTCAACCTGTTGAATCCGGAAACCGGCGTCGTCCGGCGATATCCGAGCCGGCCCGGATCGGTTCCCGGTCTGGGATCGGATCATATCTTTTGTATTCATCCCGCAGGTGACGGCGGACTCTGGCTGGGTAGCTGGGGCGGGGGATTGCTCCATTTTGACCCCGACAATGAGACCTTTGCTTTCTATGATAAAGAGGACGGCCTGGCCAACAATTCCGTCTATGGCATCCTGGAGGATGATGAGGGCTATCTGTGGATCAGCTCCAATGACGGGCTGTCGCGATTTGATCCCATCACCACCACCTTTACCAACTATGGAGTGGATGACGGCCTGCAGAGTACAGAGTTCAACGGTGGCGCCTATTATCGGGGTACTGACGGAGAGCTCTTTTTCGGGGGCATCAACGGCTTTAATGCCTTTTTTCCAAACAAGATTGATAAAAACCCCTTTGTGCCGCCGGTGGTGATCACCACGGTCAAGCGATCCAATACCTCCCTGATCCGTCCGGAATCTATGGCCGAATGTTCGGAACTCACCCTGCCCCATAAAACACCCTATTTTTCCATCGAATTTGCGGCTCTGGATTACACCGCGCCCAATAAAAACCAGTATGCCTACAAGATGGAAGGCCTGGACGACGAATGGATACTCACCGATGCCGGCAACCGCGTTGCCAGTTATACCTTTTTACCGCCCGGATCCTACCGCTTTCGGGTGCGTGGATCCAACAACGATGGCGTCTGGAATGAGAGCGGCGCCTCGATGGAGATCGAGGTGTTACCCCCCTATTATGAGAGCCCGTGGTTCCGTCTTTTGGGTATCATCGTGGTGGTCTCCGTGGCCGGATGGGTGTATCGAGCGCGGATGAAAAAACTGGACCAAAAACGACGAAATCTGGAGGCCAGTCTTCAGGAACGCACGCTCACCATGCAGGCTCTTCAGAATGCACTGAATGAGGTGGAACGACTCAAGAACCGGCTGGAAGCGGAAAATACTTACCTGCAGAGCGAGATCGAGGTGGTGCGTCATTTCGAAAACATCATCACCACCAGTCCAAAGATGAAAAACGTTCTTCGCGATGCCGAAAAAGTGGCCGCTACCGACGCCACGGTGCTGATCCTGGGCGAATCCGGCACCGGCAAGGAGCTGGTCGCCCGGTCACTCCACAGTCTCAGCAATCGGGGCGAGCGATTGCTGGTGCGCGTGAATTGTTCGGCCCTGCCGCCGCATCTGATCGAGAGCGAGTTGTTCGGTCATGAAAAAGGCGCCTTTACCGGTGCGGTGGCACAAAAAACCGGTCGGTTTGAGCTGGCCGATGGCGGTACGATCTTTCTCGACGAGATCGGAGATCTGCCCCTGGAACTGCAGTCCAAACTGCTCCGGGTGCTGCAGGAAGGCGAATTTGAACGGGTCGGATCCAGCAAGACCCTCAAGGTGGATGTCCGCGTGATCGCGGCCACCAATCGGGATCTGGAGGAGGCTCGGAGAAAAGGGCAATTTCGCCAGGATCTCTTTTTCCGCCTCAATGTTTTTCCCATCCATCTGCCGCCATTGCGGGAACGTAAAGAGGACATCCCGCTGTTGGTGAGTCATTTTGTGGACCGGTATGGCCAGAAGC
>CAYPUH010000271.1:0-1429 GCA_964413725.1 uncultured Cytophagia bacterium | reverse complement strand
GCCAGAAGCTGGGCAAGCGTATCGACAACATTCCTCAAAGCATCATCGACGACCTGTTGTTGTACGACTGGCCGGGAAATATTCGCGAACTTGAAAACGTGATCGAGCGGGCATTGATCATTTCGCCCTCTGGAAAACTACTGTTGGGCAACTGGCGTCCCCGAAACGGTCGAAATCTGGCCGAGTCCAGCGCCACGCTGTTGAGTCTGAGCGAAAACGAACGCCGTCACATCCTTCGTGCCCTGGAGATGACCTCCTGGCGGGTCAGTGGCGAAGCGGGAGCGGCCCGGTTGCTGGGTATCAATGCCAAAACCCTGGAATCGCGCATGCGAAAACTGGGCATCAGCCGTCCCACCCAGACCTCCACCCGTGTCAGTTGATTCCTGAAATATCAGAACATGCTGAAATAGCAGCTCATCCCCGGGGATCCCACCCCCCGGGGATTTTTTTTGTGGTTCCACTTTTGCAAAGTGTTTTTCTTTGGTATGCTTTATTTAAAACATTTACCACAAAGGCACGAAGGACACGAAGAATAACAAAATTAAATAACATAAAAATAAGGGGATAAAAAAATTCTTTTCGCGATCTTTGTGGCTTTGTGGTGTTCTTGTCTTTTTTCCTTTTCAATTTTTACTTTCCTCGCCGACTCTGGCCAGATGTCTTTACAACGCTCTCTTTTTTGTTTGGCACTCTTTTTGATAGGTGATAGAGTGAACAGATTTACCAAATGAAAAGGAGGGTGTCATGAAAACGTCAAGAGTTGTTTTCGGATTGAGTGTCCTGGCCCTGCTGCTGTCTGGCAGCGTGATGGCCGGTGATGCTCCAAAGGCCACTGCCAATTGGGAATTGTTCTGCGACGCCCTGGCCCATGATCTCGAGATTCCCAATGAAGGTGTGCAGTTGTCCACCATGCAACACATTGTCTATTACAGCCGGTTTCCCGAATTCAAGATGTGTGACACCGCAGTCAAGAATCTGATTGCCACCGTCCGCAATCAGAATCGGGACATTCAGGTTCGTCGACTCGCACTCTCGGCTCTCTATTGCACCGGTAGCGAACGAGGCATACAGTTTATGGAACGTCAGCTCGCCAATGGCACGGAAAACGACCCTCGTATTGTCAACATGTACCGCTCGGCCATCTACCACTATCGCAAGGATACCAAACCTCTCCGGGTGGATCGCAGTCTGCTGGCCTCAAAAGACGACTAGATCCCCCGACTGTCACCACCCCCTCAATGGACACGGCGGAATTCGAAAGGATTCCGTCGTTTTTTTTGTTTGTATGGATTGTTTATACAAAAAAAATTCAACGCCGAATCGTGTTGTTTCTCTTTGCCGCTCCGGCTCTGTCCAGCCCCAAAGCGGCATCGTGTGAGGGGCTGTGCTCGCCGACGGGCTTTGGGTCTGGCCAGGATCCTCCGCGGGC
>CAYPUH010000270.1:0-5976 GCA_964413725.1 uncultured Cytophagia bacterium | reverse complement strand
CAGCAACCTTATGACATCGGGGCTCCTTGCGAATAGAGGTGTTCCTGCTCGATATACGCTCTTACCGGATCCGGAACCAGATAGTGAATGCTTTGTCGATTCTGGAGCCGTTGCCGGATCATGGACGAAGAAACCTGCAACAAAGGAGTTTCCACCTCTATGCAATCGGAAAGTAGGGGTGATGTCTCTATGGGGAGATCATAATAAGGACGTTTCATGGCGACAATTTGAGCAGTGTCCACAATGCGATCCGGGTCCTTCCAGGATGCGAAATCAGCCAGATTATCTCCCCCAATTAAAAGGAAAAAACGGTCGCGGGAAAGATAGTGTCGCTGTTTCAGGGATTCAATCGTATCGATTGTATACGATGTCCCCCCCTTTTTTATTTCATAGGCCGACGTCGTGAATCCCTGGTGATGCCGGGTTGCCAGTCTGAGCATGGTCAACCGGTGATGCCCTGGTGTCGTGGGCACATCCTGTTTGTGCGGTGGTATGGCGCACGGCATGAACAGGATGTGATCGAGAGACAACTCGTAACGAACCCATTCAGCCAAAATGAGATGGGCGATATGGACAGGATCAAAGGTTCCACCGTACAAGCCGATACGCGAGTCAGATGTCAAAGCGAGCTCAGGAATTGCTCTTCTCCTCCCGGTGCTCGTTCAACTCTTCAATCACATCAGCAAGCTTGTCCTGAGCATCGTCTTGAAGTTCATGTTGCGGATATTTGTCCAGAAAGAGCTCGAGTTCCTTTTTAGCTTCTTCATATTTCTTTTGTTTGCGATAACATTCACCAATCCAGTATTGCGCTTGCGGAGCATAGTAGGTATCATAATACTGTTCAAGAACCTGATTGAAATAAATAATCGCCGCCCGGTATTCTCCCATTTTTCGATATTGTACGGCAGAGGAATAGACTTTGTGTGCCAATTTTAGTCGTGCTTTTTCCAGACGCTTTTCAACCTGGGGAACCAGATCACTAGAGGTATACTCTTCCAGAAATTCTTGAAATTGCCTGATGGCCTGATGGGTATATTCCTGATCCAGAGAATATTTTGGTGAAAGTTCAAAGTAGGACATACCGAGTTTAAACTTGGCATCATCAACATATTCAGAATTGGGAAAGACAGAAGTCAATCGTTTGTACTCACTGGCAGCGAGGATATACTCTTTCATCTCATAGTGGCACTCTCCCAGATAAAATTGTGCTTTATCCGCATTACTGCCACCACTGTGACTTAGGGTCAGAATGCGAAACTGGGTTTTCGCATCCATATAATCGCCTTCATTAAACTTGTTCATGGCATACTCCATGCGTTCGCGCATGGACAGATTCTTTTTCAGGTCATTTGAACTACATGCCAGTATCAGAACAGCACTGAGCAATCCGCCTAAAAGTAACCTGAACAGATGTTTTCCATACATAATCGGGCATCCTACTTCAATAGTGAACGTTTGCATTTATTGGAGAGGTTATCACTAACGACTCCGGAGAGAATAAAATGAGTAAATAACTACACCGGTTATCACCGACACGATTGTGGGTTCAACGAATCGACGCCAATTTCGATTCTCTGGTTTTTCTCCCTGGGTATAGGGCAATTGGGAGTTTTCGATTCTTTCAAGTTCATCAGGGCCAATGATATCTGTTATTGAATCGACCTGGGTGGTAGACACTATTAATCTGTTGTCCGGATGTGTCAAACGAAGATAACATTCCACCCAAAGAGTTCTCAATAAAGAATCGGAATCAGCGGGATGCACTTTATAGTGCACCTGATTGGATACAGGCTGATAATCGATTTGATAATACGACGAGATCGAATCGGGTCGACTGGTAAAAATCTGATTGCATCCCTTTTCCTGAATCCACCGATGCAGGTGTTGTTCCATTATCCAGGTGGAGGGAGTCGACACCATACGATTCAGTACTATGGGAATGGATGTTTGTATATTTACCGGTGAAAAAACATGATCGAACACCTGCTGATACAACGTTCCATACTGTTCAACATTGGTAGTCGATCCGGCGACAAGCACCTCTGTCCAGGGCAGCAAAAGAATAAAAAATGATAAATAGCGTAAACGTTTCATAACCATTTTACCCCGGGGAGGTGCCCCAAGAGTTTAGTGTATCCGCCACACGGAGCGAATCATTATGCAATTCAACGATATGATCATCCTAGATGTTCCTCTGACGATAGCGTATCACGCGCATAACGCCGGCCCAAAGCACACCGAGGAAGGACACACCGAACGCGAGCCGAGCGATCCAGTTCCCGTGACGAGTAAAAAAAGTAAGCTGATCATTAAGAACAATATTATCGACAAGGGTTGTTTGTTCAAACAAAGAGGTTGCCTGTCTTACGTGTCCAAACGGATCGATAAAACAAGAGATCCCGGTATTGGCACACCGGACAACGGCCCGCCGATTTTCGATCGCTCTGAATACAGCAATCTGGCTGTGTTGATAGGGAGCAGACGTCCGACCGAACCAGGCGTCGTTGGTAATAATGGTGACAAAATCACATCCACGCCGGACAAACCGTCTGACCTGATCGGGAAAAACGGATTCGTAACAGATAGGAGTCGCAAATCGCACAGTATCCTCACGCGTCGAGGAAATGGACGCCGGTGGCAATTCGAACAGGGTCCACCGGTTACCGGGTTTGTAATCGCCGATGCCGAGTTTCATGTCATATAGAAAGGTTTTAAGCACATTAAAGGGAAACATATTGTCATACGGTACTTTTTCAGAAAAGGGTACCAGCTTCATCTTGGCATAGTGTTGAATCGTCTGCTCCCCGGGTGTAACAAGGAGCGCAGAGTTGTAATATTCTACGGCTTCAACATCATGTTTCAGATCCACCGATCCGGTTAACAATGAGACGTGGTTTTGATCCACCAACTTTCGGATACGATCGAGAAAAGAGTATTCATATCGAAGATAAAAAGGAGTAGCCGTTTCGGGCCAGACGATCAAATCGGGATGTTCGGGCAGTAATGAGTGTGACAGGCTGTCATAGCGATCAAAATAAAGTTTTTTATTGGCGGCATTCCATTTTTCAAATGGATCGATATTTCCCTGAACGAGTGCCACGCAAAGTGTTGATTTGGGGGGCAGCGTGTCCATGACCATAAGGCCGTGGATATAGGGCAGTATAGACAAAATGACGAGTCCCCCTCCAGCGAGCAGACGAATACGGGGGCGATTACGACGCCGAATCAACAGATAGCCCAGCACGTTGATACTTACAACAAGGAAAGAGACACCATAGACACCGGTATATTCTGCAAATTGTATCCAGGGAAGATGATAGGTTTGCGTGTATCCCAGGGCCAACCATGGAAAGGCAGTGTCTCCAAGGGTCTGAAGATATTCAATGGTCACCCATAAAAAGGGTATGAATAACAATCCCTTATCGCCGAGAGTACGATACAAAAAGGCGTAGCCGAGGACAAACAGTGTCGCATAGAGTGGTATAACCAAAAGAGCACCGAGCAGACCAGCGATGGTAACCCATCCGATCCAAAAGAGGCCCAGGGTACAGATAATAAATCCGGTAATATATCCCCAGCGAAGGGTACCCAGGTATGATTGTGATTCAAGTAATAAAAAAAACGGGATCAATGCGCCGAACGCAAAAAAGCTGGTTTTAAATGGCGGAAGTGCCAAGGCCAGCATGATCCCGGTCAGGGCGGATAACACTAGAGTTCGTTTCATAAGATGTCTACAAATCCACGTCGCAAAATCGCTCCCTCTTCAATCGGGATTGATGAATAGCGTCAATCCCTCAATACACTCGATGTAAAAACTCCACGACATAAAAAGATATCGACACGAACAAAAAGACAGTGGTATCATGGTACCACATATAACCCCGGACGCCCCGTGATATATCAAGGAAAGGTGAGACCGTACAATCGAACCCACCCTGTGATTCAGGCTGAGGTAATCGGTCAATTTTTTGCATGCTAATGTCTGGTTGGCGAACAGGACAAAGGAAATCAATTCAAAACATCATTTCTGTCGGGATTCTGGTCACAGAATCCGGGCTTTGTTCTGTCAAGAAAAACCAGCCAGGGGATGCAACAGTGATGCCGATTAACGGACTGGAATGACTGAGGGGATATCCATAAAACAGAAGACCATATCGGTAGTGCCCCATAACCGGTTCGACAGCTGAACGGTTTCATCAATCGCGTGCGTTAGATGATGGGGGTACCGAGTTTCTGAACGATCTCAAACGATCCAAAAATCCCTGTAAGATAAACGCCGCCGCAATCTGGTCGACGATTTCACGATTTCTGGAGGGAGATTTTCCCTGTGCATGGAGAGCCTGATGAGCGTCACTGGTACTCCAGCGTTCATCCTGAAAATATATCGGCACATCGATCTGTTTTTTCATCTGTTCTGAAAACGTCAGTATCTCATTGGCTTTTTCACCGGGCTCACCACTCATATGCAGTGGCAGGCCGATGACGACCGCGATAATGTCGTTGTCCTGGATGAGATGAACCAGTTCCGTGATCAATGACTTCCAACCCTTGTTTTTAAGAGTCAAAAATGGAGATGCCAGAAATTGCATCGGATCACTTTGGGCCAGTCCAATCCGTTTTTGGCCATAATCGATTCCGAGCAGGCGCCCGGCTCGGGGCATCGCTGTCAGGTCGGTTTCACCACGAAAAAATTCATCCATCAGAGTGTTCCATCCTGCCCGGTACTCTTATTCCAGTTCATCAAGTGGCTGCTTGAGTACTTCTTTTAAAAGCTTTCCAGCTTTAAAATGTGTTTTCCGTCTGGCCGGCACATAGATGATTTCACCCGTCTTTGGGTTGCGCGCTTTGGGTTTGGGTTTTGTCTTTTTGACTTCAAACACGCCAAAGTCCCGTATTTCAATTCGGACTTCGGGATTGGCTTCTGCCATGAATTCACGCAACGCCTGGAACACTCCGTCGACGACCTTTTCGGTCAGATAGATTTTTTCTCCAACAATCTTTGCCGTTCGTTTGGAAACGTCTTTTTTGGTGATCGTTTCTTTTTTCTCAGACATGAATGTACTCCTTTGTTTCTATGAATGTATTCAGAAAGTCGTTCCCGTTGTCAACCATTGCGTGATGTGCACGGTTTAAACGAATCACCGACAACACTCCACATCTTTAGCTGGTCCGAGTCAACCCCTCCGCGAAGGAAAACCCGGGTAACCACCGATTCCTGTTCGAACAGAATCCAAGCAATTGTAGTTGTCAGACGCAATTCTTGTAACAAACATCGCTCGGTTCACCCATGTGGTATTACTACCATCGTGTCGGTTCGGGTACTTTGCATCCAGGCATGGGAGCAGTAGTCATTACCAGCTGGTCTTAATTTTCCTAAATTTAAAATATAAAATTTAAAAAATCAATCATTTGTTTAGTCGACCGACAGAAATTACGCCTGAAACCTTGTTTATTTTGTTGATAATGCGGTTCAAATGAGATAAATCATAAACATCCACAGTCAGGATACAGTTCACCAGCGAGTTCTCGGACTTTAGGTTAACGGTCTGAATATTTCCGTCTTCACCATTCACCATATCCGAAATTTCACTCAAAAATTTATTTTTTCTTTCACCCAGAATAAAAATCCCGGATGTAAACCGGCTACCCTTTTCCACATCCCAGGAGACATCGACGATGCGATCCGGATCCTGCATTAGCTTTAGCAAATTTTTACAGATATTGGTATGTACAACAATACCCCGCCCTTTGGTGACAATACCGGTGATGGGATCTCCCGGCACCGGATTACAGCATTTGCCAAAATTGATCATAATATTGTCCATGCCGGCAACACGAACACCCCGGGTCGATTTTCGGGCTCGATCGATAAATTTTTTGATAAGGGGCGGCTCATGTGTCTCCGCCTCGTCATCGGGAAACAGTTTTTTAAGAACACTCTCTGTGCGAATATCACCCCGCCCAAGTGCTGCATAG
>CAYPUH010000269.1:0-5999 GCA_964413725.1 uncultured Cytophagia bacterium | reverse complement strand
GTCATCGGCTGATGACCGGACACAGTGATCTTTGATACCCTCGATCACCTCCATCACATACTCTTGAAGATCCTCGAGTCCACCGGGAAAATCCTTGTGAATCATCGGTTCCGAGAGGGGGGCGTGGATGATTATAGTCATCGAGCAATCTTTACTGGGGGGATCCTCCTCCTTGTCATATTCGGTTTTTATCGAGCATCCCTGCTGATAGAGTTGTATCAGCGAATGCTCCCAGGCTTGGGCGAGATTCTGTCCCTCTACCATCAACACCGGAATATGTCCCTTCATAACCCTTCCTCCTGACGATCGAATCGTGTTTATGATTATGCGTTCTCGTGCACGTTTTGCCATTCCTCAAATATGGCCATGGCGGTTTGTGGATAGGCTCCGGGGCCGAATTCAAATTGTGCGATAATCCCGCCTGCGGGATCGTAGAGATATTCGGCTACCTGACGCACTGCCTGTCGTCCACTTTCCGGGTTTGGATTGTTGAGAATATGCTGTCGATCGATTTCTCCCCAAAAGGTTATTTTGCCCCTGGCGATACGTCGCAATTCGGCCATATCCATACAAAAGAGCTGCGAATTGATGGCATCGACTCCCACCTCGATCAGGTCGGGATAGATTTCGCTGATATGACCATCGGAATGCATAAAAATAGCCTTATTCTTTTCATGAGCCGCCTGACAATACTCGGCATAGAGAGGTTTAAAGAGTGTTCTCCATGTGGTGGGGGGGATGAGCAACTGATTTTGCGTTCCCCAGTCGTCCATGAACATGACCGCGTCGATATCGGTTGTCAGCCAGAATTCCAGTTCGGTCATATAAAAGGAATGTATGCGGGCCAATAACTCTGCGGCACCTTCATCGGGCATCATGATATCCATCATCGCATTCTCGGTACCGCGAATAAATTGATAGCGTTCCCAGGGACGAGGGCAGCAATTGGCCAGGACAAATTTGTCTGTATGGGCGCAAAAGCGGTTTACCTGGGCTGTCGCGGATTTTCGGTCTTTGGGCAATATGTCATAAGGTGGGGAGACAATATCCATGCGGGAAAGATCCTCGAGCTGGGGTTTGCGTACCTCTCCAATGATGCCTGCCTGAATATTGATGAATGTACATCCCCATTCGTCGACATACGAGCCCTCTTTGTAGGGATCGCCTTGTTCGATCTCTGAAATAGAGTTGACCGAATCGGCTGTAATGAAATCACCAGGATATTTTTGTCTGATTTCCGCCATTGCTTCCGGATAGTGTTGCTCCGCCCACGGAAGCGTCCACATATCCCGGGGAATGTGCTGAGGCGTTTCAAAATTCAGGCACCGTTTTACCCGTTCTCGGGATGTTTCCATCATGGTCTCCTTATCAGTAGGTCCAGCACAAGACAATTTTGATATCCTGATTGTATCGCCTGTGGCTGTTTGGGTTCTGAATGTTTGTGATCAGTTAAAACCGATCGTGCTCCCGCATTTAAAAGCCGCGGGAACGATGGCGAGGCGGTGATCCGGATCATCACCGCGTATGTGTGACGGGTTGGACTCCAAATTCCCAAATGCGGTCCCCTGTCCTCGATCTTTACGGGGGTACAGAGTCTGTTAACCTCAAAGCCCAAAAAATGTCTCGTAAATGTAGTATGGAAAGAGCAAAATGTCAAGGTGATTACTGGACTCGATCCCCTTTTCTCGTGTGAACGGAAAAACCGTTTTTATGTCTCCTCCAACATTATACTCTCAATACCCGAACAACCCTGTAATAACCCGGCTTTGGTGCAAGCACCAAAGCCCTGATACATTCACTATGATATCGTCATCTGGTCGGTGAGATGATCTGGTGATACAAATAAGAGAATCGTAAGAATAGTTTTTGAGATTTTGTGAACAGGATCCGGTAACATATTCAAGAGGGGAGACTTTTAATCAATTGGGCGAAAAGCCTAACTTTATTAAGAAATAGTTGTTTTTTTCACCATTTTGATATACATTTTCAAGTTATAAACAGAACCTGATTGGGTGATTTTGATCCCTGTGATCGCGACCAGCTCCCGCCGATTGTCAAGAGCCTTCCACCGATTCAGACTGTTTGGATTTGACGACCATCTTATATTTCCAGCTGTGAAATCCACATTTCAAACAACTCGAATAGCAATCTCCGGATAAATCCAGTCCACTCTGTCCAAAAGGAGGCGAGTATGATAGTGACTCTGACCAATGGAAAAACATTGCCTGTGGAGAATCACAAGGTTCGAATCGTGCAACAATCTCATTTGGTACCGGCAGCTCGTCGGCTCGAAGCGATTGAAGCGGGGGGATATAACACGTTTCTTTTGCGTACCAAAGATATTTTTATGGATATGTTGACCGATAGTGGTACCAATGCCATGAGTGATCAACAGTTGGCTGCGATGATGGTTTCAGATGATGCGTATGCCGGTTCTGAAAGTTTTTACAAGTTGCAAAGTGCTGTGGAGGAGGTTTTTGGATTAACGCATGTTCTCCCGGTGCATCAGGGACGGGCAGCGGAACATCTGATTGCAAAGTATCTGGTCACGGACAACCAGGTGGTTCCAATGAATTATCATTTTACCACCACCAAGGCACATTTTGAGCTTGCTGGTGGATCCATCCTGGAGATTTGTCATAAGGAAGCCCTGGATACCCAGACAGACAATCCCTTTAAGGGCAATCTCGACCTCGATCAGTTTCGGCAGGTGATTGACGAGTATGGCGCTGACAGAATTTCCTTTGTGCGCATGGAAGCCACTACCAATCTGATCGGCGGCCAGCCGTTTTCTCTGAGTAATTTGCATGCGGTTCGGGAGATCGCCTCTCGCCACGGCATTCTTGTCGTACTGGATGGCAGTCTCATTTCCGAAAATGCGTATTTGATCAAGCAGCGCGAATCCGCCTATAAAGATAAGAGCATCCAGGAGATTATTCGGGAGATGATGTCGTTGGTGGATATCATGTACCTGTCCGGCCGTAAAAGTTGTAGTGTGCGGGGTGGTTTCATTGCGACGAACGATGAACAAATGTATCAGGGTATCCTTCCGCTGTTGCCGGTTTATGAAGGATTTTCCACCTATGGTGGCATGTCTACCAAAGAAATCGAGGCCATGGCCGTTGGAATACGAGAGATGACCGATGTCAATGTTGCCGGGAGTTCGGTGGAGATGATCCGTTATTTTGTCGAATCCCTTGTTGAGGTCGGGGTTCCGGTGGTAACGCCTCCAGGAGGTCTGGCTTGTCATGTGGATGCCATGCGGTTTGTACCTCACATCCCACAGCTTGACTACCCGGCAGGAGCCCTGACTTCAGCCATCTATTTGATATCCGGTATTCGCAGCATGGAGCGGGGTACGGTATCCATGGATCGGGATGCTCAGGGTGAGGAAGTGCCCTCTGACCTCGAATTGGCCCGATTGGCGGTTCCCAGGCGTGTCTATAGCATTTCTCATATTGAATATGCTGTCGACCGGCTTTCCTGGCTCTATGAAAACCGATCACTTGTCGGAGGGCTGACTTTTATAGAGGAACCGCCTGTGCTGCGGTTCTTTTTCGGCAAGATGGCTCCCAAGGATAATTGGGGGGAAAAGCTGATTTCGGCCTATACATCTGAATTCGGCCCCGTGTGATTCATAGATTCATGATCCACCCCTGTCGGGATCGCTTGTCTCGAATCCCCTAGTGGGATTTTGGTACCGGGCAGGGGAGGATCAGCTCCGATGTGTCTCTAGAAGATGGGCTGCTGCCTCGAGGCCTGAAAGCACCGCGCCCTCAACCCTGGGAGCAACAAACGCATCTCCTGCAAGCACCAGCGGGCCTGGTGCCTCAAAAGCCAAGAAGGGACCGGGGTGCAGCGTATTTGGCTGACTGTAGCGCCAGCGGTGAAGCTGCAGGATGGCATCTCTTGTGTCGACCCATTCGGAAGCAGCGTCTCGGATGTGGTCCACGATTGTCGCCGGGTCGTCATCGAAATGCTCCCGACTGTATTCCCTGCCCAGATGTGCTGTCACCGCAGGAATGGGAGAGATCCCTTTTTGTTGGTTATCCCCGAGCCATTCCAGAGGTGAGCCGTCCAGTTTAACGCCTCCGGGTTTGGGAATGTTACTGGGACGATCGGGGAGAATGAGGGCTGCAAAGCAGGGTAAATAGGAGACGTGTTCAAGTTGCTCGAGTTCTGTTTTTGGCAGCGTCAGATCGGACTCGCGGAACAGGTCCAACGCCTGTGGAACGGGAAGAGTGGATATCACGATATCACTCTCGAATCGATTGCCCTGATCATCCACCAGCATCCAAGCCGTAGAGGTCCAGTCGATTCCCACAATGCGAGTCCGGGGTTGTACGGCTAAAGGCTCGGCAAGATTTTGTGCGATCTGTCTTGTACTGACCGTACCACAGAACCTCGGTTCTGCGGCCAACCGTCCGTTGCGTCCCGTTGCTTCGAATTTGTCCGTCCACTCCCGAATCCACCCTTCTTTTAACCATTGTTCTGTCCAGCGACGGAATCGGACATCCCTTACTGTGAAAAACTGGGCTCCATAATCAAAAACGCCTTTTTCGCCTTGTGAATTGGCGATACGACGACTGGCCAGACGTCCACCAATCCCCCGACCCTTGTCGAGAATCGTAACGGCAATGTTGTTTCTCTGGAGCACGGTACCGGCCATCAACCCGGCCAGGCCTCCACCAATGATCAGACACGTTTTCGATGACATGATGTCTCCTCGATGTGGTTTTTTCCTATCATAACAACAGCAGAGCTGTTAGTGGCTATTCCGAAGGAATGAAGCCTTTACGGAGCGTGATGTGATTTAAAATCCAGTCGACGGGAATAGAAAAATGGGATCCTGGTGTGGAACTCTGGGAACGCGATGGCAATCAGAGGTGGGGATCCTCTATATGGACCAGAAAAGCAACTCCGGTATCGATTTGGATACGTGCCCGCGTATCGGTAAAGACATTGCTCAGGGGATGGGTGCTGGCCCGTGAAAAAGTTGCGTGGTTTGTTTTCCATTCCACACCATCCAAAGTGACACCTGATATGGTTTTACTCAATACCACCAGAGACAATCGGTCCCCGGGCTGACCCTCCAGAACCATCCTGTCAGGACCTCGCAGAACCACCGCGGACTGATCATCCTCTTTGAGTACAATTCGGGCGAAATTCATATCTTCCCGTGCCAGTAAAAAGACATTGACCAGATGTTGGTCAAGACGACCTCCCAGAGCATTGACCACCCAAACCTCCCGGGCGTTCTGATCCCGTGCCCAAAAGAGCGCAAGTTCAAGATCAGTTTGATTTTTCCGGACGGGATATCGTACCAGCCGAACACCCTGATCCTTCATTCGCTGTAGCATATCTGAGGACAGGCTGTCCATATCTCCGAGGACAACATCTGGAATCAGACCTTGCTGGATCGCCTGAAGCGTTCCGCCATCAACACACACAAGAGTGTCTTCTTTATTGACCCATTCAGGCCATGTGGAGGATATCTGCGGGCCATTTGCGAGAATGATGGTTTTTTTCATATTCGTAATACCTGAATTCTCTGTTAACAGAATCCCTCAAAATCAATTTCCATGATTCTATTTTTTTTGCACCCATTCTTGTCCAAAATAGATTTTTGCAACCCAAAAATGATAACCAGAGCTCGCAGAAAACCGCAGAGGAAAAAGAGAGAAAGATAAAGGGTATGGATGGTTTGAAACTGTAAAAAAATATTCTTTAAGAGTATCTTGTAAAGCAAATTAAAATCAATGAAATAAACTGATTTTACAGCAACGTTTTTGAAACAAAAAAACTCTTGTTGAAATGTCTCTTTTTAACGTAATTTTTCTCTCTGTGTTCTCATTTTTTTTCTCTGAGCAACTCTGTGTTATCGTTTTTGTCGACCTGTTTAACAGCTTGGCTCAAAAAATGTATAAATGCCATATTTTCAAATCAGTGGTGTCCGGTTAACGGACACCACCCTCACATAAACTTTGTGAAATCAAGGT
>CAYPUH010000268.1:0-6007 GCA_964413725.1 uncultured Cytophagia bacterium | reverse complement strand
CGGCAGCACCCAGTTTGGAATAGGCGTGTGTATTGAAAGAGGATTCGACATGCGGTAGGTATGCCAGTTCCTCAGGAACATCATACCGGTTCAATATCGATCTGATCTCTTTTAGATAGCGACCCGAACGAATGAGTCCCGACCGGAACTGTTCTTTCAGCCCTTTTTGCGCGCGAATATTCCTTGCCGCCGCTCGAAAGCGGTGGGGTGTACTCACATGTTGCCAGAGTTCATAAACACGACGTTCTTCCGGATTCAGAGTCCCGATATCGATAGAGGACACGCGTGCCAGTCTGTTGAGCAGGGTTTGGTATTTCTTCCGGGTCTCCCTGACAATCTGCCACCGTTCTTGCGTGCTCTTGACACTGGAAGAATCGAATTTGAGCACCTCATAGATCACACCCAGGTCATCCCGGTCATGCAGAACGACCTCATCCACAGAATAATGTGAGTAGATCTGAGTCCAAAACTGAACATTCGGCTCCAATACCCGGGGCAGAGGGAACTGTTCTTTGGCGGACGACAGCCCTGCCATCAGAAACCAGATGAATCCTATCAGTATACTTTTTTTCGCTGTTTGCCTCATCCTCATATTGCCGTCCTCACCTCTCTTAAAGTGTTGCCAGCGAAGCCGGAACGGGATCCCGGATGCCGGGCGATGTCACAAAGTGAAACAGGGTTGACGCTGAACGATGACAGATGCAATCGAGTCACACGCAAAAACAACATATTAGGCGTTCAGCCAATGTGCCAGGGTGCTTTAACTAGTGAGCTGCATAAAACGAGCCAATCCGCCACACGTTCAGGGACACGGGATGGCTAAAGAGGTTGAATTTCATCCCAGTCTGCGGGTCGTTTTTCCAGCAGACCTGACAGCGTAGACGGATCCCGTCGCACCAAATTAACAACTGCCTGAACAAGCTCCTCGTGTTTCATATTCTCGATATCTCTGATTTTTTCAGAAACATCGATAAAATCACGACCATCCTGAACCCAGGCGTACAAGAGGGCAACCACATGCTTGCACAGTTTCCGGGATTCATCGCAGGTGCAGGACCCCGTTATTTGCATCCCGTGAATACTGATCTCCACCTGATACGTTTCGAGCATGTTTCCGACCTGCCCGATCAGGCTATTGCGATAAAAAGCGGCATGATAAATATGTGCGGTTTCATAGTAAGACAATCCCTCTCCTTCTGCCACTTTTCTATCGAGAGTCGACACCTCATCGAATGTAATGGCATTCAGGGTGGGGTCGACTTTATCTCTATCCTTCATACTGTAGACACCTCGTCATTTCAAAACAACCAGTCCGATATCTGATCTGTTTACCGGTGTTCGGATTATTTTTGGGTTCCGTCATTCTGGAACAAAACAATCATGCGGTCGGCGAAAAAAAAGGTGCGCCGTCTCAATCGTCGCACCCCGGTATTCAGTGTGGCGGTATATGATCCTGAGTTGTAACCATCCACCGACACGATTATTATGCGTCAACTTTTAAATAATAATAAACAAACAGAACAATTTCAAGAATAAAAACAAGAGATTTATTCCGTCTGATAGTTATACTGGATTCTGCGTTCACACATTCCAGTCAAACCTTTAATCTTGAAACACGTCTCATTACGTGTATTGAATGGTATCACCCGCCAGGCGACGATATCAGTGGGTGGTATTCGGGTAATCGGTGCGACGCACCGAATCCGGATCCTGCGAAGATGGCTCTGTGAGCACCGTATCCAACACAAAGGCTGGAATTTCTTCCTGTGCCCGTTCAAAGAGCTCTTCCGGAGAGTGGACTCGTCGAACCGTCTCCCCCATCAGGTGTCGCCATTGTCGCGCGCCGGGCTGGCCGCGAAACAGGCCCATAAAATGTCGAGTCATCTGCATCAATGGTGTGCCCTCTCGAACCTCTGATTCCACATAGAGGGCAAGAGACCCGAGGATATCCCGTCGGGTCAGAGGAGACCGGGATGCGCTCTGATAGACACGACGATCTACGCCGGCAAACATCTCCGGATGGGTATAGGCATACCTCCCGATCATGACACCATCTGCACGAGTTAGATGTTGCAGAGCGGTATCGATATCGGATATTCCACCATTGATGACAATAGCGGTATCGGGAAAATCGGATTTAAGACGGTACACATCGTCATATCTCAGCGGGGGAACGGATCGGTTCTCCTTTGGACTCAATCCATTTAATCTCGCGACGCGGGCGTGAACAATAAACCGGTCGCAGCCGGCCTCGGCCACCGTTTGTACAAAGTTATATAAAAAAGCATACTCTTGGTGTCCGTCGATTCCCAGGCGGTGTTTTACCGTGACCGGGATGGAAACAGCAGCTTTCATAGCAGCGACGACCCGGGCCACCCGCATGGGGGAGGCCATAAGACAGGCACCAAAGTGTCCCTGCTGAACCCGGTCGCTCGGACAGCCAACATTCAGATTGATCTCATCGAATCCGGCCGCTTCACCCATTTGTGCACACTCGGCCAGAGCCAAAGGGTCATCGCCACCCAGTTGAAGTGCAAGGGGACGTTCCACCGGACGATGGTGCAGAAGATATTCGCTTGCCCCATACAAGAGTGACGGGACCGTTACCATCTCGGTATATAAAAGAGTTCGCCGGGTAAACAGCCGAATCAGAGAGCGAAAATGGCGGGTGGTCCAGTCCAGCATGGGAGCCACGCTGAGACGCCACTCCGGCAATGGCATTCCGGAATGCGGTCCTGTCGGTGACTGTATGTGTGTATACTGTGCCAATGGATATCACAGCTAAAATTCAAGGGGATTAAGGATTTGGTTGTATATATCGGGACATCCAGGCTGAAATCAATGTTCCCACGTAACGGGCATCCTGTTCACGGGTCAAAATATGATCCGCCGTATCCAGAGAAATAAAACTCTTGGGATGAGAAGCAAATTTAAACAGATTGGCCGCATGGTCAATTGAAACGGTCTGGTCCACGGGAGAATGCAGGATCAACAGTGCTTTATCCAATCGTCCCAAAGCCTGTTTTACATTGTGTTCTTCCAGTTCCTCGAAAAACCGTCGCCCCAGACGATAGGGTTTCCCACCGATGGTCACGTCCGCAGACCCTTCCCGCAGTGCTTTATCCCGAACAGATTGAAGTACCGTTCCGAGATGGCTGGCATCAGAGGGTGTGGCCACTGTCACCACTGCGCGACAATCCGGTGAATTCGTAGCGGCGAGCAGTACCGCCACCCCTCCCATAGAGTGTCCGATCATGAGCTGAGGTGCCTCGAGGTTGTCCTTCATATATGCGACAGCTGATCGTATGTCCCCGACATTGGTTGAAAGCATAGTCTCTTCAAACTCGCCCTGGCTTTCAGACAATCCGGTAAAGTCAAAACGAAAAACGGCATACCCGTATTCCGTGCATGTTTTGGCAATATTTACGATACTCTTTAAATTTTTTGAACAGGTAAAACAATGGGCATACAAAATAAATGCCTTTGGCTGGTGCTGGTCGGGAAAATCCACATTGGCCGCCAGCTGCAGGCCCTGTTCATTGTGAAAACGATGACGTATGGCTTTCATTACCCACTCCAATTCTCTATTCAAACAGTATTTGAGTGTCAGGCAAGGCCCGTCGCAAACGCTGGATGTCTCCTGAATCAAGCGGATTTCGCCTCAAATCCAATTGTCTGAGGTTGGACAGATTGGATATGGATGGCGGCAGGGATTTGAGTCGATTATCGGCCAAAGTCAGAATACGCAAACTCGCCAGGTCTCCGATGCTTTGGGGTAACCGTTCCAGGGCATTGTTGTTCAGAAAACATTTGCGGAGATTTTTCAACATTCCAAAATCGTCCGGCAAACGCGTCAACCGATTGTTGGCACAGTTGAGTTTGTCAAGGTGGGAAAGGGACGCGATAGATTCGGGAAGGGACTCCAATTGATTGTCCTGAAGGTAGAATTGTCTCAGTGCTCCCAATGAGCCGAGAGACGGTGGAAGCGATTTGAGATGGTTTCCGTCGACAAAAAAGGTCCGCATATTCACCAGACCCGTCAGAGAATGGGGCAAAGAGGTCAACTGCAGATTACTACAGTCAAGTGTCCTCAGCATTGACAACTGTCCCAGCGTTTCCGGGAGGACTTTGATAGGATTTCCAGCGAGATAGAGATTTGTCAGCGAGGGGAGTGTGCCCAGTTCATCGGGTAGTGTTTGCAGAGCGTTCTTGCGAATATCGAGACGTTGCAATGATGTAAGATTCCGAATGTCGGTGGGCAGGGACCGAATCAAATTGTTAAAAACCACAAGATCGATCAGTTGATCCCATTGCACCAGAAACGAGGGGAATTGTGTCAGCCGATTGTTGGACAGATTGATTTCCGTCAAAGCCCGACAGGATCGCAGCTCGGATGGCAGTGATTCGATCTTGTTGTTCGCGAGATTCAGGATGTTGAGTCGTCTCAGATTGCCCACATTCGGATTCAACATGTTCAGATCGTTTTCAAAGAGAATCAATTCGGACAGGTTTTCCAGAACAAACAGAGAATCCGGCAGATTCTGCAGGTTATTCCGGCTGACATCCAGAACCTGGAGGCGAGTCAACTGTCCAATTTCAGGTGAAATATAGGCAATTTCATTGTCCCACGCATATAACTGGACCAGTCGTTGGAAAAGAGAAATAGCATCGGGCAAAGTAAACAAGTTGTTTCCGGACACATCCAATACTTCCAGAGGCAGCCGACTCAATTCCGTGGGTAACCGATCCAGATTATAATTGCAAAGATGCAGTTCTCTCAGACGGGTCAAACGCAATACAGAGTTCGGAAACCTGTTCTCAGAATCATATCGGGTGGGTATCAGTGTAATGCGTTCGACGTTGGATGATTGTCTGAGCGCCTGGTCCAGATCATAGAACATACGTCCATTGATAATGGACGGTGCGCCGGACACAGCTGAAGGACATGAGACAACGACACCCATCAGGAGAACAAACCGTAGCATTTGTTCCCAAAGCTGACGCTTCCCTGTCATTGTGAACCTCCGCTTAGAAAACAAGTTGAACCGACCCTTTCAAAGCAGCTTCATCGTCCTTAAATTCGGTAGAATAGGTTACTTTATCATAATCCACAAGAATCATACACTTTTTATAAAAATGATAGCCAACCCCAATAATCAACCGATTGCTCTTTACGGTTTCCGGCAAATCTTTATATGAAAAATGCTCATAGCGTGCCATCAGAGACCATGATGTTTGCGGGAGGCTCAGACTGGAAAAAAAACTATAGCCGGATTGATCCGCTGCGTTGCCGTTGGCGTCCAGATGGGCTCCTTTATAATCTCCTTTTCCTTCATACAGCATCGTGGTAAAAATACCCTGCCGGAACTGCCATGAGACAAACAGAGAGTGAACCTGCCAGTCCGGCATATCTTCTGTGTTTCCCTTTCCCATAACGCCGCAATAGCTTAACTGAAGGCCGGGTGCCACAAAAGGCAGGGGTCGCAGTGTCACACGGCTCTCAAAAGATTTATTTTTATTCCGTTCAATGGCATGATAGCCGCCACCGTTATACAGTCCAACCGATATGGATCCATATTTCCCCGGAACGGGGAGTCCCAGATACTCCTGTGTACTGGAGGTCAGCACACCGCCCAGATAGGACGAAACCGTTACCCCGTAATCTGCGGAATTAAAGACATCATTGCGATCCAGAAACATCGATCCCTGGACACGATATCCATTCAATTTGCTTTCAAACTCAAGCCAGGGTCGATGAACGAGACCGAATTCGATTTCCGGTTCCACAAACACAGTCCAGGAGGGAGGAGAAAAATTGGCATAACAGTATTTAAGGCGCATTTCGAGATCGCCTTCACCATCTCCTTCCCGGTCAACAGAGATATCCGGTGTGATGCGTCCACTCAAATAGGAGGCAAACCGTTTTTTGATATCGATATAGCCCCGCCGGACACGGAATTCACTGAAATTCTCCCCTTCCATCTTGCCATTCTCATACCCCATATAC
>CAYPUH010000267.1:0-6039 GCA_964413725.1 uncultured Cytophagia bacterium | reverse complement strand
TTTTGGCCGATCCGGCCACTGTCTCCGATACGTGGATAATAGGATTCATTGATCCAGGTAGCGATGTGAAAGCGATACATCTGTTCCAGCTTGGGATTGCGCACAAACAAAGAATCCAGAAACCCTGGACGAAGACGGCTATATAATGAGAAAAACGGTGCCAGATTTTTGGGCGTTATGGCCCCATAGCTGGCCAGACCCTTTTCACCGCTGACCCCATCTGCTGCGGTCGCTTTGGCGATCATTTTATCAATCAGAGTATTGACCGTGGAACGATTGTCCGGCCAATCCAGAACGGTTTGAATCGAGATCAGCGAGAGATCGGTTTGAGGAAAGTTACTGATGATTTTATGACGATTTTCAAGCGTTTCTCTAAAAATCCCGTTTTCAATATTTTGCTGAATTTGTTGCAGCGATACCTTGGGAGTGTCGAGATCATACTGGTCTGCCTTTTTTGACAAAAATTCAACCAAAGCCGTATCCTGCTGCAAGCCGGTATAGATCTGATCATAGGCCATAGCCAAACGACGGACCTCCACACAAGCATCATGCCAGGTGGAGATATATCCGGTCAGTCCGGGTCGGCGTTCCTCATAGACCAGTCCCTGGGTGGCAAAGTCAAAGTCAGCGTACAAGTCGGCAATGCGATCCAAAAGAATCGCGGTTTTATGAGCATACGACACGTCGCCGGTCATGACGTACGCTGTTGAAAGATGATGAATGCCGGTGAGAATATGCTTCATCCACAACCCTTTTACCAGATAAGACCCGATGAATCTCCATCGATGATCGCCCTCTATATATCCCTCCCCATCATCGACTCCAAACAGGTGTAACGAATCTGCGGGATCGGGGTGGTCGACATTATAGAGCAATGAACGGTCAGCCTTTTCAGGATCAAATACGCCATGCCGGTTCAGGCCGGACTGATAATAGGACTCGAAATCATTGGTGGGGAACTGTTTGCTACAATGGGGACACGTTACTTTCCACGGCTGGTTAAGCGGATCCATTTTCCAATCGTACATGCGAACGGGTTGCTTGCAATTGGGACAAAAGCCGTTTGACCAGACCATCCAGGAGCGCGAGATGGTGGGTGCAAACATCGATTGCCATAGCTCTTCGTCCGAAAGTTCTTTCCAGGGTTTTGCCCATTTGATACAGCTGTCCCGCACACTCGCCGCCCAGGGATCCTGTTGGATGCGATCATGAAGCGTTTCCAGTGTCTCGGGGGGGTAAAAAACAGACTGGTCTTTGACCAGCGGATCGTTTTGAGCATGGACTCCCGTAACCGGAACGAGAATCAACACAAGACTCACAACATAAAAACATAGTCGTAAACACAACGCCATAATAAACTCTCCTTGCCGCGATGATGTTATTGACCTGGATTCTGTGTTAACAGAATCCCTCAAAATATATTCCCATGATTCTATTTCATTTGCACCAACAGGTGATTTCACACTTTGGTTGATGATATGATATTGGTTTTATTTGAGATTCGGTGCAAAGCACCGAATCCGGGATGGATCATGGAGCAGGCCGGGATGTGTATTGCCGGGACGATAGAAGGTACCGACAGCCTCCTCTCGATCGAGGATGACGACTCTTGCCATGTTGATATCTCTGTCGAAAAAGAGCGGGGCGAGAGTCGATTTTTTTATCATACGCAACAGGGTCAAAAAATGCAAGAGCATTCAAACTCATTACGGTTCGGGTATTACCTATATGAATCGTCTCGAGGAACGACCGATCGGTCATTCCGGGGAATCCCCGGCACATTTGACAACCCGGGTTACGACCGTTCGGGTTCCGGTGTGCACGCGAATCCAGTAGAGACCATTTGCCACGGGATGGCCAGACACGTCCCGACCATCCCACTGCCAGGATGCCGTTCCGACAGGGAGTCGATCTGTCCGTACCCGTTGCCCCAGCACATTGTAGATCTCTACGGTTATATCGTCTCTTTCCCCGGTTTCAATTGTGCTGGTGAGTGTTGTCTTGAACGGATTGGGATAATAAACGACTTTCAGATTTGGGTGTAACCTCTGTAGGGTTTTGTCTGAAACCGATGTGACGCCTTCCCCATAGATTGTCCTGATTTGAGCCGGCGTTAAAGACCGTGCGTATATGAGAATATCCTCGAGTTCACCCGTGTAATTCCATTGAGCATCTCCGGGCAACATTTGCGCGAAGGTGAGGTCATGGGGAGAGTTTAATAGTACGCCTCCATTTCCCTCTGTCTGTGAGTGCAGGGATCCATTTATATAGAGATCGACCTGGTCGGCACGGTAGCAGACGGCCAGGTGATAGAGACTGTCCTTTTGCACGACCTGTCTGGAATCGAGATCGATGATGCCGTTTTCTGTATGCACGGTCCATCGAATTCGTCTGTCGGCGAGGAGAGAGAGTTTGTAACGATGTTGCCAGCTGCCATGCGAGATCAGGTATTGTTCGTGCGAAAAGGGCCCTGCGGGTCGGGCCCAGAGGCAGACGGTCAATTCCTTTCCGGGCATAAGCGACCTTGCGTTGGTCACTCGACAATAGTCATCGATGCCATTGAAGGATAATGCGCTCACGGATCCTTTTTGATCTGTGACCCACGTTCCCCCTGTTACGGTGGCATGATGATCGTAACCGCTGATATCCTGCCCGCTGCCATCGAAGGGATAGTGTGCCAGGAGATCCCCAACCCAGAGAGAGACACTGTCGGCAACCATGGCACCAGAGGGATCCGAAACCTGACAGACAGGAGCATAAAATGCCGGTGTTTCAGGAGGCATCCAGATCACATCCGGTCCGGTTCCCAGCACCTCTCCGCCAGAGAGTCTCCATTCATAGTATAGCGCATCCAGATCCGGATCCACCGCGAAACAGGAGAGCTGAACCGAATCGCCCGGGTCGATAACGGTCGCAGTGGATCGTATTTCCTGTATTTGAGGGGCTTGATTGGCGATTACCGTGACAACCACACTGTCGCTTACAGATGCGCCTGCACCGTCTGTCACGGTACACCGGATGGTGGTGGGACCGGTTGTATCCATGGATTTGTACATGACCGTATTGCCGTTCCCCTTGATGACTCCCTGCCCGGTCATCCAATCATAGGAGAGCGTCACGTGATTTCGATCCTCTGCGGTGCAATAGAGTAGAGTGGAATCCTGTTTTGCCAGTACCGGGGTGGCTGCGGCCAGACTCTTGATGCGGGGAGGAGGATTGGTCACGGGAGTCGCATGATAATCCACAACCAGACTGTCGGCATAGAGAATTCCCTGTCGCTCATAAAGATGACTTGTGGATGGGATCAGGACCACGATGCGTGCGGATTCCGGAGCAAGAGAAATCCGTGCAGATCCAGACACCGAGTTGACGAGCAGGGTATGGCTGACAGCGTCGTAGAGATGGCAGGGCCTGGATCCCGTGTTGACGACGATGCTTTTTTCCTCCACATAAGGGTTGTAATACAGAAAGGAGGGCAGGGCATTTTTCTGAAAGAAATCGGTTTTGCGCAGATCGAGTTTCAGAATGTTTTCAATCCGGGTGGTATCGACAATGGCACCCAGATATCCCACGTGCGAAGACCCATATAACGCCAGGTTGGTTAGACCCCAGCCCCCTGCTATGGCATCCCCCGTGGCATAGGGCGACTGACCGTATTTCCATTGTCTCAACGCTTCATATCCAATGGATGCAAAGGGATCATATTGACGGGACCACGCGGCATTGTCCTGTCGGGTGCGTAACAGATACGGTGAATAGAACAGCCGGGAGGCATTTGCCAGATTTAGAACCCATTTCCCCACATCCCGGGCAAACTGTGGTGCATAGCGGGTCATGGGAACCAGGGCTGCCGCCTGCTGGAAGCCGTTCATGAGAAAGGCGTAATCGTTCGATGAATTTTCTCCGATCAGACCGCCCACGTCATATCCGCCCCATGAACCGGTGATCATTCCCCACGGTCTCAACGGACCGGTCTGAAAGCACCAATTTACAAGTTTTTCAAGATTATAGGTGGTACCCAGTTCGGCATTCATCCGTGCAGCGATATAGACACCATAGGGAAGCTGCAATTCATAGCTGGGATTTTCGGGGTAATGGTTTAAAAATTCCAAAGCCCATTCCGCCCCCACTCTGTACCGTGTCTGACCGGTTTCCTGCCATGCGTGATACAATATCCAGGCAATGGCACCTGCAGCCTCTGGCTCGGGCACCCCCGTGGTTAAAGGCGCTAACGTTGAGAATGCAAACGCGCGATAGTTCAGATTCGGGAGCGTCCAGGGTGTTGTACCTCCTCCCAGCACCTCAAGGGCGCGCAACCATTGCCCAGCGACACTCGTAAACTGATTGTCAAAGTCTCCTGTACCCCGATAGAGATCATAGAGCTGATAAAAAAACACATTCGGCATGGTTTCATACCACCAGTCCTCACCGCTGGTGGCCGTGGGTGTGTTGAGATAGATCTGTTCTTCGGGCGTTTTGTTAAAAAACTCTTCACACATCAAAACCCAGTTTTGGCCAAACTGATTCTGTTTGTCAATATCGACCAGTGTGGCTCCCACAACGGCGGGAAGAACATTGATGGCTTCAGCGGCATTTCCACGAGTACTCCCCACAACCGTAACCAGCCCGAAACTGTTGTGTTCCGGATAGTTGATCGGTTGAAGGTTGATCCAGCACAGAGGCAGATACTGTCCCTGGAGGGTACGGTCGAAAACAAGCGAATCATATTTGCAGGCCACCTCATGCCAGTTTCGCATCTCATAGTGGGTGGGGTGGTTGGGAAGCTCATCCATTCTGGCAATCGAAATCTGTTGTGCACACAGACTCGATTCCAGAACAAGATGTAAACAACTGCAGCCGAGAATGACACGATGCCAGAATCCGGTCTTCAAAATGACCTCCTCGTGCAGAGTTGGATGAAACTCTGCCAAAATGACAGCCGTGACGATGGATCGTTCTTGTTTTTGGGCGAAGAGAGTGGCGTATGAGTCCGGAAACGGACAGACAAATGATCAGGGGGAATAGCGTTCCATATGGATTTTTTCAAATGGCAATGTATCCTGTTCCTCTGCCTCCGGAGACACCGCAGACACACCGATGCTTTGGATACACGCGACTCTCAGAGATGAGGGCAAATGGAGGCGGTCCTGGATGTATTTTTCGGCCGAAATGCCCGGTGCGTAAAGACGGTTCCGGATTTGAATCCAGCAGCAGCCCAAACCCAGATCGTGGGCCGTCAGTTGAATATAGGTGGAGGCAATCGCACAGTCTTCCACCCACACATCAGACACCTGGCTGTCGGCACACACCACAACCGCAAGTGCCGCATGTTTGAGAAAGGAGGCTCCCTGTTTTTTACATTGAGAGAGGTCGTCCAGTCGTTCCTTGTCCTGGATAAAAATAAAGTGCCAGGGCTTTCGATTGTGAGAACTGGGGGCGCGGAGAGCGGCTTCCTTCAGTAGTTCTATTTGGGTGGCCTCTACCGGATCATGGGTGTACTTTCGAATGCTGTGCCGATTACGAAGATGGTCGATGAGCATGAGTGCTCCTTTTGTTGTGTTTCTGCAGGCCTGTCCCGAGGCCTGGTCAGCACATGGCAAGACACCTGGTGGTTTCTTCTCGTTCGGAGTCTATACTTTCTAGTGTATAAAATAGCCGGACGAATGGCAAGCAAAAAGCAAACAGAGGATCGAATCCCATCTCCATGGCAGTGAAATGGGTTTGCCTGAATTCATGATGTGACCGGTGTATGCCTCAGTGGGATCGATCGATGCGGGGCGGCTCGATGATGCCACAGGGATCAAGGGGGATCGCATATGGACTGTTCCAGGACTGATGGAAAAATTGAATCGCCTGCCGGGTTAGAGACGGACTGGTTATGACACAGCCCGCATTGCGACTGTTGTGAAAATAACCATGCCCCCAATTGCTACTGCCGATCCAAAACTGTTTTTCGTCCATGATCAACAGTTTGGCATGTTCAACCCGGGCATAGGGGATAAATCCGGAAGAATGTTCCGGGATCGAAGAGATTTTGAC
>CAYPUH010000266.1:0-6205 GCA_964413725.1 uncultured Cytophagia bacterium | reverse complement strand
ACTCCACCTATGCCAGTTATCTGGGAGGAATGTTCCGGTCGATCCGCTTCGGCATCGATGAAGCACATGGGGGTGGCGTTGCCATTCAATTCAATTACCTCATGGAAGCCGGTGCGTTCAAGCTCACTGAAAAAGACAAGCTGACCGTCGTGCCGGATAAGCTCATGCCGGCTATCGAGAAACTCGCCCATACCCTTCTCATGATCCAGGCCAAAGGTGATTATGAGGCGGCAAAAGAGTTTGTAGACACCTATCGCAAGGAGACGGACGTCATCGAACGGATGATCGAAAAACTCAAACACGTACCCATCGATATCCACCCCTCTTATCCGGCTGCCGAAGAATTGGTCGACTCGGCGCTATAAAAAGGGGCTATTCAAGTCTTTTAAGGATGAAAAAAAACACGGGCTGGCTCTCATGACCGGGGCCAGCCCTTTTTTTATACCGGACATAAAAAAAACGGGAATGGCCGTTTCGCCACTCCCGTTTTGCATACAGTATCATTTTGTCCCTACTTGGCCAGGGTCATGGTTTTGACCTGGTTCTGGCCCCTGGCTGTCAACCTGATGAAATAGATACCACTGGGTTCAGAAGTCGCGTTCCATTGCACCGAATACGTACCCTCAGGCTGATCGGTATCAACCAGCGTGGTCACCAGACGCCCACGAACATCATAAACCTGCAGCTGAATCCGGGTGGCTTTTTTCACCTCATATCGGATCATGGTCGTGGGATTAAAGGGATTCGGCTGAACCGCTGCCAGAGTGATGGTTTGATTGGATGCGGTATCTCCCTGCTCCGGGGGGCTGGCCGGGATCGCGCCCTTTTTGTCCTCGGTTTGAACATCAAACTCGACCATCTGACGCCACCCGCCCCGACGATAGGGACGTATCAATGTGACTTTGACATAACGGGCGGTAAAATACTCACTCAATCGATGCCACTCGGTCTCCTGGCCATCGAACTGGCGATGGACATAGGCAATCTCTTCAAAGTCTTCCGGTTCCAGTCCCGTCGTGGACACCGATACCTTGAAAGTCAGGGTCTGATAATCATACCGCGCACCGTCATCGGCCGCTCCATTGTCGGTTACAAACGCCAGATAATTGAACTGATAGAGCCCACCGTCGGCAAACTCGAAAATCCCCCAGGCAGGATCATAGGGATTATCATCACCACGAGCAAGCGTGGTCGTAGCCCAACCCTCCGTCTCCCCATCCACCAGATTGGACCAGTCTCTCACATCATCTCCCTTGCTATACGTCGGTGACCCCTGAACAAAAACAAGCTGATTGGGTTCGATCTCTTCCTGACCTTGATTTCCGGAAGGATCACAGAGCAGAGTGCTATCATGATAAAGACCAAAGCTCGTCAAAGAGTTCACATCCGGGACGAATATCGTTTGGGTCCAGCCGTCGGTGGTGAGGGTGGTGCTTTCAGGCAAAGAAGACAATTCACGGTCGAGCACGACGGTGTACACCCCCGGATAAACATTTTTAAAATAAAAAGAGCCGTCCGAACCGGTTATCGTTTTCGCTTTATAAGACCCGGTTTCATTGTTTTGTAAACGGAGAATCACATCCTCGACACCACACTCGGACACATCCCTCTCGCCATTTTGGTTCACATCGGCCCAGACGGTACCCGACAGGGTATGAACACACTCTCCGGTGAGCAGAGACTCTACCGAATTGCAGGATTCGCAGCCATTATCCGCCAACAGGATATGATCCCCGTAACCATGATAATAGAGTCCCATCAACCCGCAACAATTGACAAGTGATGGATTCAATGCGACAGTGACAGGACCTTCAACCGATTCAAGCCCTTTGAGACCATCCAGATTCGTGAGTACTGGATTGGCCTGGATCGATAAAAAGGAAACAGGACCTCCATTGGCGAGGGAACGGGTTCGATTATTATCCTTTAAACGCTGAATCAAAGGGAGTGAATTCAGTCCGTTGTTTTTTAACGGCTCCAGAATATCCTTGTGCTCTAAAAGTGCCTGATTTAACAATGAATCGGAGTTAAAAATCGATGACACCGGAGACAATCCTCTGGACGATACCGCATTTAATACATTCAAATTTCCTGGAAAGGGCATCATCTTGATTGTTCTTAGCCCGGCCAACCCGTCAACATTTTCAAGAGAGGGCAAAAACAAGAGTTCCACGGCACCCGCTGTTTTTAATCCGGATAAACCATCTACATTTTCCAGCATGGGATTGAATATGATTTCCAGAAATCCACACGACTGTAGACCGGATAAACCACCAAGATCAACAAGAGATGTATTGAAAAGAATGATCAGAATCTCATCCACCCGGGTAAGGGAAGAGAGTCCTGCCAGTGTCTGCAAATTATAATTATCTTGAATAGCCAGGACGGGAACCCGCTCCAGAGAGGAAAATCCGGTCAAATCGGTGAGGAGTGGATTACTTGTGATAATGAGTTCATATCCGACACGAGTGAGTGACGAAAAGTCACCCAAATCCTGTAAACTGTTATTAAAAGCAATCTCTATCCCTGTAACTGAAGACAAGGAAGACAATCCGTTCAGATGTTTTAGACTTTGATTCTCCCCCACACCCAAAAAACCTCCCACCTCCTCCAGAGCAGATAATCCGGTCAGATCCTCAAGAGCTGTATATTCAATGATAAAGTCGCCACCCACCGTTTCAAGACCGGAAAGCGGGGTCAAATCGGTAATCACCTCGACATCCGAATCCGATATCACCAGATCTCCGGTCACCTCTTTGTAATGAAACGCATTCACCTCACTTTGAGTGTTGAGTATCAAATCCCCTGTGTAGATATCGCCTCCGGGTGGCAAGGGTGTTAATGCGAATAAAGATGAGGATCCGAAACAAAACCCCACTGCCACAATGATGATGGCGCCCCTCAGAACAGGTCTGGAAAAAAACATAGAGCTCCTCCTTTTCACAATTCGGTGTAAAGCCAAATGAAATCGTAAAATTAGAATGAAATGGTCTAGAAAAAAACCAGACATCAATCGGATAAACGATAGGCAGGCAGATGAAACCGATGCAAGACGGTGAGTGCTTGTCATTAGGAGTATTTGTGATGGTACCCTGATGTGGGATGCCATCCAACTCAGGTGTAACAATAACAGATTGAATGTATCGGGATTCGGATTCAATCCATACTGCACAAACAATCTATCTGGCTGCTAACATTAGCTATTAGCAAACCTGGTGATGAGTGTCCCCTGCGACGACGAGACACTGTCATCATAGTATGTATGATATCATATATTGTATATTTTAAATTTAAAGATTTTTTTGGTAATGTCAATCAATATCTTTGATTTTTTGACATTTAGCAATAGTCGACAAATGAAACTGCGAATCCCCGTAAACAGCCATGGACAATAGTATTCTCGTATTTCTCGAGGCCGGTTTGCCGCAAGAATTGACCGGATGGCAGCAGAATCAACCGGTTGTGATGTTCTTTTCTGGTCGTGTCTTACCGGACTTACCGGAATACCCTGAAACGGTTCCAAATCGAACCGATGTTTGTACCGTTGCGTTGTCTATTCTTTCCCATATTGGCTTTTATGCTTTATTGTTTGAATAATTTTCAGTACACTTAAATATAGATGGAATTGGGGTAATCTTTTATTGTCAAACAATTTGATCCCATTGGAGGTTTGCATGAAAATCATTGCATCATTTTTGCTCCTACTTTTTATAGTTTCTCTATCATTCGCCGATGGTGATCCGGCATTTGAAGACACGTGGGAACTGGTGCCCGACATGAGCTCCCATGTCAATCGCTATGCGCGCAACATGGAGTTGGACATCACTCTGGGTGACAATGACATCACCATCATCCGTCGATGGCGACGGGGTCGCGCGGACACCCTGCAGGTGACCACCGATGGCGTCGTCAACGACATTCCCGTCAGACAGAGTCGAACCAGCACCACTGTCTATTCCGGCATTCACATGGATACGGGTGACGTGCGCACCGTCACCGCCACCTGGCAAAACGACCGGAGGCTTGTCATTCATCAGACCTATGATGTGGAAATTTCACAGGGTACAGCCACTCTCAAAGAGGTTCACACCCTGAACCTCAACAAAAATCACGAGTTCCTGACCTATCGGATCAGCCGTGAATCCCGTACCGACAATCCCACCAGCGAATTTGTCTTCAAGGTCAAAGGCAGCCTGCAGGCCTATATGATGAAATTAAAAGACAACTGGATCGTCAAAGATAGTTTGGACCGCCAGGCCATGATGATCGGTCTGGAAGGACTGGTCAACCGGGACGGGCCGCATTTTTATCTGATCTATCCCGAAACCTGGCAGTTCACGTATAGCGGCCGCCTGTATGAATGGTACCAGGAAGACCGCGGCTATTCGTTTACAGAACTCGAAACACCTGCCGAAGCTCTGAAAACCTTTAGAGACAAAATCAAGGGATACGTGGTCTGGGACAAGGAGGTACGCACCTCTCTGATCGTGGCCTATACCATTGCCGGAATCGAGGATGCTGTCGTAGCCAGTGAAGATCAGATTGCCATGCTGGATTCACTGGGATTTTCCATGGTCGAAGACCTGCGCGGAAGCTTTGCCGGTCAAACCGACGCAGAGATCTATAGCTGGGCCAAGGACCGCTACTGGGACCAATGCAGCCGGAAATACATCATCTGGCTGGGCGGTCATGCCGCGCCATTGATGAAACCGGGTGTCGCCGACTGGGGTGTGGCACAAAAGGTCTTTTTCCAGGATCTCTCCACAGATCCAGAGGACACCACCGAATACAATATAGCCAAAGAGTTGCTCGGCGACATGGATTCCGATGCCTTGGTGATGGGGTGGCATTCCTACGCCAAAGACGGGGAAAGTCAGCATGTCACATTGACTTCCAGTTTCGGTCTTCCTGTGGAGGGACTCCACAGTGTCCCCAATGTTAGTTTTGAACATCAGGTCGGGTTCTCGGAAGGTTTTGAATTTAAAAACAATCACAATATCGAACCCGGAAAGGAATACATTCCGGAAGACAAGGTTTATCTCGCCTGCATCCAGACGGACGGCATTGGCATTGGATCCTGGCTGAAACCGGGACGCGGGGAAATACCCTATGCCTGGGAGACTCTGATGAACTACTCCTGGCTGGTTCCCAGCCTGCTGGAATTCTTTTACAGCACCTCCACGCCCAATGATTATTTTATCGGGGCCCTGTCCGGTCCCGGCTATATGTATCCCAAAGCCGTTCCCGAAGACAAACTTCCCGGTCTCATCCGACGTGCCGACACCTTGATGCAACAACTCGACCTTCGCGTTTTTGATATCATGGACTATTCCAGACACGTCCCGCGGGAGGAATTCGCCGATCTGACCAAGCCGGTGATCGAGGCGTATTATGAAAACATGCCGGACGCCATCGGTTTTGTCAATGGCTATGCACCGGCAAACACCTTTTATCATCAGGACGGCCGTCCACTGATTTCCTTCGAGTATTACCTCGCACCCACCGTCCCTGAAGATGAAGCCGCGGCGGATCTGATCGAACTGGCCGAGCTCAACGATAAACGGCCTTACTTTTTGCTCCTGCATATCCGGGAAACCAGTGATGTGGCTCGGGTCAAGTCGATCCTGAACCAGTTACCGGATTCATTCGAATTGGTTCCGTTGGATATCTTTCTCAAAATGGCCGGTAACAATCCCACCTTTACCACTCGCTATATCGAAAAATAACAGAATGCACTCACTCCCAAAGGGCTGCCCATGGCAGCCCTTTGGGAAATCCACCTGACACCCCTCTTCAACATTCCCATCACCGCACCTGTGCTCTTGCATAAAGGCTAATGTTTATTCATTCTTTACTTGACTGATAACAAATGAATGAATATAATAATAGTATACCCTAACAGGTTAATATCTTTCCTTTCGACCGGTTCATTCTGGTTCATCGAGCAGGGCCTGAATTCCCATCAATCCCCGGGAGAAATCATGTCCAATTCTGTACTGCACGTCGACCAACTCAATCACAGCTATGGCCCATTGCGGGCTGTGGATGATGTCTCTTTCCAGGTCCATGCCGGTGAAATCATGGGACTGCTTGGCCCCAATGGTGCCGGCAAAACCACCACCATCAATATCATTTGTGGACTCTTGACAGCGGATTCCGGACGTCTGCTACTGGACGGACAGGATCTGAAATCTGGCTCGTCCCT
>CAYPUH010000265.1:0-6233 GCA_964413725.1 uncultured Cytophagia bacterium | reverse complement strand
CCTGATCATCGCCCAGGGCCTGGGGATCGGGCTGATGGCCCGTCTCGTTGTCCACGCCGGCACCCAGATAAAACCGTGTATGGATCTTGCACTTTTCGCTGGCGTCATAGGGAGAGGGAGCATCGCCAAAATCCAGATCGGGTTCTTGTTCCGTCGTTTAATTGCCGAAATCGATGCCATCACGCCATTCTCCGGCCTGCAACTGAATCGAATGATATCCGTTCGTCGGATGTGTTTGGGACCAGCCGCTTTGCTGGACCTCGCGCACCTGGTATTCTCCTGCCGCGAGATTCTGAAAACGGTATTCGCCATTGCTGTCGGTCTGTTGCGATGGTTCGCCGCTGTCCAGACTTTCGTTCTGGTTTTGCTCAATATAGATCGTCCATCCGGACAACGCCGGTTCGCTACCGTCCATGACGCCATTTTCATTAAAATCGTGCCATTTCGTACCCGTAATTCCTCCGGTTTCGCCCTCGGAGATACAATAGGTGGCCTTGTCGCTGTCCTTGGAACCATGCGTGTCGGTGACTATCAACACCACGGTGTCGCAGTGAACACTGTACCAGGTGTGTTGCACCGTTACACCAGACGCATCGTCATACTGTCCATCATAATCCAGATCCCAGAGATAAGAGACAATACTGTCGCCGGTATCCGGATCATAAGAGGCAGATCCATCCAGTGTTACGGGTTGACCCACTGTGCTGCTATAGGGTCCGTTGGCATCTGCCACCGGAGCGGTGTTGGTCTCTTCCGGCTCATCCCAGAATTTGTTTCCGGTGATGGTTTTTCTGTTGAGGGGATGAGCGTAGCGAATGTGATCATTATCAATGACCGTGCCCCCCACGGTCCGTGCGTCCACCGATGTATACCCGCCGGGATTCACTTCCTCGATGGTGTAGAATTCGTTCGCGAGGTCGACGATATCAAATCCATACCACCCCTCCGAGTTGGTGGTTGTGGTGGCAATGACCGACCCCATCGATTCAGAGTCGTCAGAGCCGTACAAGTTGACCGTCACATTGGCAAGAGGTGCGGATTCGTCCGGAGGCGAGCCTTCATAGACCCGTCCCTGCAAGTATTCAACCGCAAAAGCAGAGGTGAAGGCACATAGAATGAGAAACACAGAGCCAATCCTAAAGACATTCCACATAGGACCTCCAAAATTTAAGGATTCATTTCATAAACCGACATCCCCATTCAACCGGACTCTTGTCAGGAGTCTGTCTGTTCCGCACCGATGGTTGAACAGAATAAATGGCACTGGGTCTCATGCAAATGAAGTCATAATGTAGGTATTAGGTGTAGCGTATCTGAGGAATGTACAGCGGATGGTAATGAATCCCGGGATCGGTTGTGCAGCGATAGAATAGCATTTATGAGTGAAAATGAACAACATTCATAGTTACTTAATATATAAGGTCTCTGGTGTCCGGTCGAACGACCGGACACACCAACATATTTCAAATAAAAACAAAAAAATATGTTAGTCGGTAAACAGAATCGACTTGAATCAAATATTGCAAAATCATTGTTGTTTATTATATAGTTAAATCGGCTGGTGTCCGGTAACCGGACACCAGTAAAATAAAGTGTTTTAAGGATAAATGCAAATTCAAAAGTGGAAGGACGGTCTCTGAGAAGCTCTTCTCAGGGGAAGAATAATAGTGTGGTAAAGCAATGGAAGTCTATGGTTGTCAGTAGCTTGATTGATCCATTGGGTTCGTTACGCTTCATTTACTGCCGGATCGAGTGATGTCGAATCGACACTAGAGCGCATTCTTGATCTTTTGAAAAGTGCTCAAATTCGCCGAGAATACACCTGCTCATTCCTTTTTAGATAAGGATCAGGAAGATTTTAGTTTAATTTTTGTCAGTACATACAGGTTTCCTATCCTTTTTTTAAAAGGCATATGAGACCATTACCGATTTCATACAGATGAAAAGGTCTGTACACTGCTATTGCAGAATAAAAGTCAGTTCAATACGAGGATGTATTGGAGTACATCTGAATAGCAGAGATCAGAGTTGTTTGTTCAAATTTTACATGTTGGGATTATGACATCCCGGAATTTCTAAAAAGATTATTCCTGCTTAGTTGTTTAATTCTATATGAGTATACTGTTCATTCTTATGTACCGCAAACTTGTGTTCTGCCCGTGCAATGCCTCTACTGCTTTGTCGACAAAATTCAACCAAATGTTGAACTTGTGGACTTTTATACTTTTCTGATATGATCGAAAGCGTTCTTTGCAACGGTTTGGTTGAAGTCATCAGGAGTCGAATCGCATTTTTGATTTCTCGTCTCGTCTCGGTGGGAATCTGAGCGCGTTTTAATCCCACAACATTGTGACCTGCCAAACGAGCGCATTTGCCCTTTCCTGTGGCCACAGAATAGGGGACGATATCTTGATTGACTCCCGAAAGTCCACTCACGATAGCCAGAGTTCCAATTTTCGAGAATTGATGGACAGCCACTGATGCCGAAACATAGGCACGGTCTTCAACTTCAACATGTCCAGCCAAAAGCGCGCAATTGGCTAAAATAACATGGTCACCTAACTGGCAGTCATGAGCAACATGAGAGTTTGCCATGAACAAACAATCTGAACCGATGCGAGTGGGACATTCTAATCCGCGATGAGCGGAAAATCCTTCGCGAAAGGTGTTTCGATCACCTATGATCAGATCATGTTGAGCGGTTCGATGAATGTCCTGAGGAGGTAGACCCAAATAAACTCCTCCGGTTAAAAGATTATCCTCTCCCAGGGTCACATGTTCCAAAATACAATTCGGTCCGATCTGACAATTGTTTCCTATGGTACATTCTTCTCCGATAACGGTAAATGGACCCACCGACACATTTTCCCCCAAAACAGCGCTCGGATGAATCACGGCAAATTCGTGTATCTGTTGCATACTAGAGCTCCTCCATTTGAAATGAATGGGGTGGTCAGTTGGATTATTAATAGTTTGATCCTGTTTCCTCAAATTGCACAGTTGATAGATGCTCAAGGCAACGAGGAACTTGCTTTTTATTCTGTATGAGAGGGTTTTATTTCAGTATACATGTTAGCGATTATTACTCTTTGTGCTATTGCACTTTTCCTGTTTTCAGATAGGTCTGTGCTGTTTTGGCAACCATTGGATTGATGGGTGTAGGCAAATCATTGAGTGAAAAGAACCCAATGTCGTCTGTTTCAACACTGTCTGGCCGAAGTTTTCCTTCATAATGATCCGTCATATAAAGAATAGTAACAGAATAGGCTTGATCTCCATTGGGATATGTTTCAAAATAATCTGGACCTGAAAACACACCTGCAAGGTTCAGGTGAGTGATATCTATTCCGCACTCTTCTTTTACCTCACGACGTGCTGTTTCCTCAATCCGTTCCCCCATGTCCAGTAGCCCACCCGGAATCGTCCAATACTCTTTCTTCCGGTCCCGCTGCATCAAGACTCGATTATGTTCATCAAAGATAGCAACCATAGCACCGACCAAAATGATAGGTTGGTTACCAACAACCGTTCTAAGCGATTCATAGTATTCCATATGAGCTCCCGTGATCCATTGCGTGATAGGCCTGAACGATTTAAAAGAATGGGTTAGAATCCAATAATTTCAGCTTCAGCAAAGGGCCTTGTTTGACCTACTTTAGCGGTGGCTTTGCATACCGGATGTTACCACGCTGGTTATTGGTTTTCCATTAACAAATGCTAAGGAATGTTGCTGGTATTATCCTAACCCTGTTGAGATTCAGGTGTCTTTATTCTATTTACAGTGGTCAACAAATAGATTGAGAGCCATAAGATTTTGCTTGGCATTGGAAACCAAATAAAAATCTATGCGGAAAATCTGAGTTTAGAGAGGGCCTGAATAAATCGTTACATTGTGCATCACAACTGCATGATTATTTTGGGCTATGTGGTTGGCCAGGCCTATTAAACTTTGACTCACTTAACATGACGTCAACCCAGTGCAGAATAATAGGTTAAAGATAAAAAATGTCTGGGATTAATCCGTGGGATCAGGGGGGTGATATGCTTAAAAATAAAAGAGGATCTCTTGATTAAACGAAAGCTCCTTTATTCCCTTGGAAAGATGAACTCCCTCGTTCATGTTTCGTCCCGTCCCTTGGAAAGTATACATTCAATATACGGTATCAAATTCGATTCATTTATGCAAGTACTTTTTTATGTAAATATCATAAATACTATGATATTCACTGGGATCCAGTTGAGGAACCGGACATCAACTTTCAATTGCATTAAAATCAGATTATGATATTGTCCGATGGCCAGGATTGATTTGAAAAGGATATTTTAAAAGCAACCTTGATTTCCCAGGGCTGTGTGAGGGTGGTGTCCGTTAACCGGACATTACTGTATGACATTAACAATTCATTATCGGTGCCAAGCACCGAATGCCCAATAAAAGTATTTAAATATAATTAAGGAATGGGTGTAAACTCAGTTCGGTAATGCATACAGAATCAATAATTTATTTACGTTTAAATGCTGTTGAAACAGAATCCAGTTCATATGTGCTGGCTGGTACTAGAGCAAATTTTCCCTTTCACTTTTATTCTTTCTGAACAGCGTTGGGTGCTGATATGTGCATCATGGTCGATTGAAATCATAGAGATTATGATAGATACAGTTTGCGCTCCGGAAAAGTCACTATCCGGTCCAGACAGTTTTAATAAGTGGAGATCAGCTTTTTTCAAACTCCCGCTTATCACTGCGGTTCAATGAATCTGTTAAAAAAAGCTTGAATTTGAAAAGAAAACTGTTATATTGATGATCACTATGGGCGATTAGCTCAGTTGGTTAGAGTGCTGGTCTCACATACCAGAGGTCGTTGGTTCAATTCCAACATCGCCCACACATAACGCACCAAAAATCAAGCCCCTGCAGAGTCAGGGGCTTTTTGCGTTATGGACATAACTTAGCATCATGGTGAGACAACAATACCTAATACTCTTTTAAACGCACCGCTTTTTTATTGAAACTATCCCTCATCTTTTATATATTATAAACAGGCTACTTGGGGTCGTGCGTTTGTATGCTGACAGAAGACCCGAATCTAATTCAACTAACTGAAAGGATGGTTTTCATGTCCGATTACCATGAACCTGTTGATGAACTTGGTGCCAAGGATCGTGACTATGTCCGTGCATTGAATAGCTTGAAAGAAGAAGTGGAAGCCGTGAACTGGTATCAGCAGCGTGTGGCTGCGACCTCGGATGAACAGCTCAAGGCTGTTCTTGCGCACAATCGCGATGAAGAGATCGAGCATGCCTGTATGACCCTGGAATGGCTGCGTCGTAATATGCCCGCATGGGAAGAACATTTGCGCACCTATCTCTTTAAACAAGCCGATATCGTCGACCTGGAGGAAGAAGCCGAAGGTGAAGCGGGAGACACCGATACCTCTAGCGACCTGGGTCTGGGCGACTTGAGATAACTGAACGGACATCTTACGATATTAACAGGAGTGTATATTATGGATATTCTAAAACGATCGTTGGCCCCCATTACGGAAACGGCATGGGAAGAAATCGACAACACCGCCCGTGACGTTCTTAAAGGTGTATTGTCCGCCCGACGCGTCGTGGACGTAGAGGGCCCCAAAGGAATCGAAACCGCCGCTGTGTCCCGCGGACGGCTGAACATTTCCGACAAATCCAAAAAGGGAGTAGAGTTCGGCTATCATCAGGTCCAGCCTCTGGTTGAAGTCCGCGTGCCCTTTGAACTCAATATCTGGGACCTGGACGATATTTCGCGCGGCGCTAAAGATCCCAACCTCGGGAATCTGGAAGACGCGGCAAAACGTATCGCCCGATTCGAGGATGACGTCCTGTATCACGGACTCGATGAACTGGATATCAAAGGCCTGAAAAACGGCTCCGAACAAAAAGCGCTGACCTTTAAAGGTGCTGCGGAAAATTTCATCACAACCGTGTCCAGTGGATTGATGCAATTCAAAGAAAATTCCATCGACGGTCCGCATCACCTCGTGGTGGGATCTAAACTCTGGCAACATCTGGCCAGCTATGTCAAAGGGTATCCCCTGCAGAATCATCTGGAACGCCTTCTCGGTGGCACCTGCTTTCTCAATCCCTTTTTCGAGGAAGCTTTTCTCGTCTCTGCTCGCGGGGGTGACCTACGTATGACTCTGGGACAGGATCTGGCTATCGGCTACAAGGGCCATGATGCAGATAACGTTTATC
>CAYPUH010000264.1:0-6386 GCA_964413725.1 uncultured Cytophagia bacterium | reverse complement strand
CCATCAATCCGCACATAGTGTTCATCGATCAAATGTTTCACTTGAGAACGACTGATATCCGGTAGCTGCTGAGACAGAAATTTGTCAATTCGTTCCTTTTGTTTGTCGGTAGGAACGGTACATTCATAGTGTTCTATCGATGGTTCACTGTTCATATGCAGATCACCCTGCTCAAAATCGCTATTTACCAGGCAACGACCTTCCTGTCATGTGACTGAAAGACATTGATCTAGTCGTGTTTCGGCATCAGCCGGTCCAATCGCAACCGATGTCGGTCATCAAAAAGTCGTCTTGTTCCCAACCAGACGGCTGTCATCGTTCCAAAACCGGTTCCGGCAGAAATAAGAAAGAAAATCAGGATCTGGTACTTTACCGCTTCCACAGGAGGATTTCCGGCCAATATCTGACCCGTCATCATCCCGGGGAGACTGACAATGCCGGCAACTGACATGGAGTTGAGGATCGGAATCATCCCGCTTTTTATGCTCTCACGTCGAATACCGGAAATGGCATCACTCCATCGCGCCCCCAACGCCAGTCTTGACTCTATGGTATTTCGTTGTATCCAGGTATTGGCTGTCAATCGATCCAGTCCCAGAGCGATGCCATTCATGGTATTCCCGAGAAGCATCCCCAAAAGCGGTATGGCATACTGGGGCTGATACCATGGATCGTTCTGTATGATAAAAAACAGTGACAGGACAACCAGAGAAAAACTGGACAAAAACATCGAAAGCGCGCCGGCACCGAATCCCCACCAGCCGCTAAAACGACGGGTCTGACGACGCATGACCTGTCGAGCTGCAGCAGAGAGCATAATGATGGCGATCAACATCAACCAGAGAGAATTGATATTTTCAAATACCGCTTTTAGAAGCAGTCCCACCAACAGCAATTGCAGAGCCATGCGCGTGGCGGTGATCCAGATCAGCTTATGCAAATAAAGTCGCATGCGCAAGGATACGAGTGACATGGCTATCACGAACAATGCGGCGAGACTCAAATCCCAGGCGGTCAGACTGATGATTTTCATAAATGCATCTCGTTCAATCCATTTGACGTTAGTGCATACTGTTGGTGTGCCACCCGGTCCAGCTGGTCTCGGTTGTGCGCCACCCAGATGATACCACAGTCGTGTGCGTTCAGATAGGACCGGATCAGATCTTCGACTTTACGGCCATTCTCTTCGTCCAGATTGGCTGTGGGCTCATCCAGAAGCAATACATCCGGATATCGCTCCAGGACACGAATCAACGCAAGTCTTTGACGCTCGCCGGTGGAAAGACGCTCAACAGGCCATTCACTCACATCAGGTTCAAACCCCAGCTGCATCAGCCACTGTTTTGGAGACTCGGAAAAATGATCTCCGACACGATCATACCACCAATGACTCTCTGCCGGCATTAGCATAACCCGTTGTCGCCATTGTGGTGCGGGTATGGCTTCTGCGGGTGTCTCGTCCAGAACGCAGCTCCCCTCATGCGGGTCCAGATCGGCCAATGAACGCAAAAACAGTGTTTTGCCCGATCCCGATCGCCCCGTGATTCCCACCACTCTCTTTTGCATGACGGTAAGGGAAAAGGGACCAAACGAATAGAATCGTATATTTTGGACAGAAAACCGATTCATCATTCATTCCCAATCCACATGGATCACATCAGCGCGGGTTCGCCCAAAGACCTCCGGATGATACATCTCCTCCGCATGGGTAGAGGGCATCTGAAACGATCCCGGAATGATCGGACGCACCAGATACTGGAATCGGTGCAATCCTGGTGCAAGAGAAGATGCGTATAATACAATGCCATCATCCCGCATTTCAGAATGCTGGAACCCACTCCATCGGGTATCATTGTCAATGTGTTGTCGACTGGCAAAACCAGTGGTTTCAAAGGAGACATTGACGGGCTCAAATCCTGCCGGCAGGGGATCCTCGACCACCACAAAACGACGATACTGTGGTACCACCACCTGCACTTCAACCCGGATCAATCCTCCAATCGTATACCCGTCTGCGGAAGAGTGTACAGGTGTCATCGTTTTTAAGACAGTTATTCCTTCGTCGCGAGGTGGTTGTTCACCTTTGGGAACTGTGGTCAATCTCAGGCCATAGTACAAAATCCCCTGTCCCTCTTTATCGATTTGAACTGTTTGGGACCCGGAAGGCAAATCGGTCAAATCCAGAATTTTCTGTCTCGGTCTTTCACTTCTCTCAACGAATTTGGTGTTCAGCACAGCATGATCATCGAGTACAACGCGGGCGCGAAAATCGGGCCGTTCCGTTTCATTCCGGGTAAAATACTGGTTCAACGCCTGAAGCACATACACATTGTCCTGGGTGCTTGCCCAGTGTCCCTCTGAATTTCGTTGTGACAGCAACCATTCCACAACCTGTTCCGAGGCGACCGGTTCTTGATTGGTGGTCATCAATGTGGTCAAAAGAATAGCGGTGGTGCGGATACGCGAGTTAAAAATCCAGGGCATGGTATGCGCGGAAACGGGCTCAAAATAGGCGGTTTGAGGAGCCACCCGAAGCCGGTTGACCAGGGATTGAAGCAAACTGTCGAGTCTCGGATCGTTTGACTGGTTTAATGCCAGAGCCTGACTTGTAAATGCTTTGGCCAGAAGAGGCAGTCGATGACGTCTTTCAAACAGCCGTTCCGCATAGCCCGGATCATACTGTTCATTCAGAGCAAGAACATAGAGAGCAAAGGCTTCGGTGACGTACCAGGAGGCCTCGGAATAGGGAATCGGGGTTCGGTCCAGCTGTTCGGTCAGAATCCCGCGAAGATAGTGAAGCAATCTCGCGTGGACCCGATTCGGGATATCATATCCCTGCTGACGGGCCAGTGTCAGCGCCCAGGCCGCGTAAACACTCGAGTAGGGCCAGGATCGATCTGCTCCTTTCCACATGGCCAGTCCCCCGTCATTCACCTGAAACGCCCATAGATCATTCAGTTTTTCCTGAACGTGCTCCGGGTCAATGGGGACATCGATCGAGAATGCGGATACCAAATCGGGAGCCACCAGGGATGGCATCAAGCGGGAAACTTTTTGCTCCAGGCAATTATAGGGATAATGTGTCAAATAGGTCAGTGACCCCGAAAGTTGAGTCAGGGCTGTGGACGCCAGAGAAACCGACAGCTCGCTTTGGGAGGCCACATTTTCTGCAGGTATCACGATTTCTTCCACAGTCGAGGAATCGGTCTGACGATACATCGCAACAGATTCCGAACGGAATGCGGATTGTAGCGGTACGGTGATTTTTACCGCGTCGGAAAAGGTGTCCAGCTGGGCAAAAAAGGTAAAATCGATCTGTCTGGCTGTCGAGTCCGCAAGAAACGCGAACCGAACGTCCCGGCTCTGACCCTCTTTGAGAGAAATCTCCTTCTGACGGCCTCCCACAACACGGATTCCTTTTGCTATCACCCGGACATCGACATCCCCGTCCCGATGCGTATAGTTGTGGATGACCACTCCGGCCTCAAACCGGTCACCATAACGAACAAAACGGGGCAAAAGCGGTTTCATCAGCAGGGGTTTGCGGACCTCGAAAGACTGTTCTCCCCGTCCAAAGCAATTATTCTTCGTGTGGGCCACAGCCACAACTTTGAATCGGGTGAGGTTGTCGGGGGCTCGAAACCGGATGCTGGCCGTACCCGACTCATCCAGTATCACCGACGGGTTCCAATACGCCGTCGCTTTGAATGCCTGCCTCAGATCCATCCCGGCAACAGCAGTCATTGTTCCGCTACCCCCCCTGTCTTCACCTTTCTCACCATAATTACGCTGCTCGACCACATGGATACGGGTCTCGGACGTTTGAACAGAAAGTGGTCGCTGCTGATAAAAATCATCAAAGGGGTCGGGAGGCATGTACTGGATCAGCTGCAATACGCCTTCATCCACGGCCGCAAGGGTCACCTCCGCAGCCACACCAACACCTTTGTCGTTCTGAACCATCAGAGTCGCAGCGACCCACTCTCCGGGTTCGTAGCGGCTTCGATCCAGATCGACGGTAACATCCAGATGTTTCCGACCAGCATCTACAGGCAGGTTCACATACCCGATTTTAAAAGAGGGTTTACCCACATCCATATGTTTCTCAAGCCGACTCGAATCGGACCGGCCCTGTACCAACAGCACAGATACATAGATATTGGGCAAATCGTCAGAATCGAGCGGAATCTCGATTCTTGGCGTACTGCCATGTACCTGCTGTACGGTCTGCTGAAAAAGCGTTTCACGCTCCAGAGTGACTAGAGCCTGGGCGGTTTCAAAGGGTGACTTTATCAAAATCGAAGCGGTATCTCCGGGAGCATAGTAAGATTGATCTGGAATCAACTCTATACGGTCATCATCATTGCGGCCCCAGGCAACATAATCACTGCCCGACACATAGAAATAGTGTTCCGTTGTCGTTTTTCTGTTGATGGAATCCGTCGCAAAAGCTTTCAGAATGTGCAAGCCCGACTGTTTGGGGCTGAACGGAACCGCAACGGGTGACTTTTGGGTCGTGACGCTGGCGGAATCCACGGGGATGTCGACCTGTTTACTGATCCATTCATACCGTCCCCCCACTCCGGCCTTACGGACCGAATGCCACTCTCTGCGGAAAAGATACAGGCGGACAGACGTTCCAGGACGGGGTGTCCCCTGACCGTCAACAGAGATCACCTTTGTGGTCATCGACTCGTTGCGTTTCACCAGAAATCCCGAGGATGACAATCCGATATAAAATGCTGCCGGGTGAACGGGCACTGTCACAGAGGAACCGATATGTTGACGGGTGGGTCCCTCGACGTCGGCAGACACTGTCAGTTGCATGGGCGTGTCGCTATCCTGCGCCGCGATCGGTACCGCAACGGAATAGACACCTATACTATCCAGAGTCCCCTGTTCCTGTCGCAGTACGGCGGATTGAAATTGTCGATTCCGATCCTCTCCCCAATCAAGCCGTCCGAAGGTATAGTCCGATAACGACGGCGGAGAAAACCGACCTCTCTCCAGATGGAATCGTACCTGAACGGGCTGATGGCTGAGGGGAGCACCAAAAAGATAGCGCGCTGTTATATCCGCTCTTGCCGTGTCGCCGATACTATAATCAGGCTGATGCAGATGAACGTCTGTTTCAAATTCGGCGGGTCGAAAGGCTTCGACCTGAAAATGACTTTGCAAGAACACTTTGGCCGACGTGGTATCCTCTTTGACCTGAAGGGTTTCTGCAGAAACCCAATAATATCCCAGAGCGGCCGCCTCATCCAGAGACAGATCCAAATCAAAAGCACCATACTCGTTGACAGACACACGATGTCTGAGAATATTGTCGCCCCGCGAATTCCGGATGGAAACCCGCACACTGTCCTGAGACGGAAGTTGCCATGCGTCTACCGTTTTGATTCGAAAGAGTCCTTTAAGGTGTACAGTATCTCCGGGTCGATAGATTCCACGGTCGGTGAACAGTGAGCCGGCGGTCTTGACGGGTTCGGGATTCCAATCATAATCGATACCAAACCGATAAGGATGAATGCCGGCTCCCCAATCCGATGTGGTATAGGCCATCTGGTCTTGATGATACACAAACACCCACTGGCGAGGCCGCTGCCAGGGCTTGTTCCGTGTCAAACCCAAAGCTTTCCATCCCGGTGTCGTAGCGACACCCATGGAATCGGTTTGGCCCTTCCATAGGATCCGGTTGTCTTTGCCGCGGATCTCCACTCTGGCCCCGGGTATGGGATCCGCCGTGTCGAGCCTGGTCACCCAAATGAGATTCCGGTTGGGTGAAAACTTTGCAGAGACACCCAGGGCCGTCACTTGGAGCAACGCCCGTCGCACCGACCGCCGCGACGAGTCCTTTTCCTTCAGGTCCAGCAAAACCAAAGCCGAGGATTTGCCGGCAAGTGCCCAATCCAGCTCTATGGGATGGATTATTTTTGTATTTCGTCGACCACTCAGACGCAGCATACGATCGACAAGAAATAAAGAATCGGCAAGATGGCGTGATGAAGACCAAAGGGATGGATCTTTTGTAGACAAGGGTATCAATCGGTCCGGTGACAGAAGGGTCATCCGCAAGCGGGCGGAATCTTTGTTGACGGTTGTCAGGGGATAGCGACGCTCACCGTACGACTCTACCACCCCCGGTCCAGTGGTCATGTGCAGAGAAGGAGAATAAGAACCGGTTTGAAACGAATCGACTATAGAGGACGCCAGCGGCTTTCCATAGACATCGGTCAATGTGGAATCGATCTCAAGACGATATCGGGTATCGGGTTGGAACTCAAAATAAAGATAGTGTTTTGTTTGTCCCCAGTGTCGCTGATGATAATAATCAGGGATGACAACCTCGGGTTCAAACCGAATGGAGGCGACCAGATCTGCAGAAC
>CAYPUH010000263.1:0-6392 GCA_964413725.1 uncultured Cytophagia bacterium | reverse complement strand
TTTTCTTGCTGCTCACGCTGTTGGCTCTGGTCGGAACATCGCTGACAGCTGAAAAACGGGCAATGACCGTTGAGGATATGTGGGCGATGAAACGCATCGGGGATGTGGCTCTTTCTCCGGATGGGGCCTCGCTCGTCTTTGATGTCACACAATATGACATGGAGAGCAATTCAGGTCAGTCCGATATCTGGTGGGTATCCACAGGAAGCGGAGAAAGCCGTCAACTCACCCGGTATTCCGGAATGGATGCCGGCCCGCGTTGGCATCCCGATGGAAAGGGGATTACCTTTTTGTCCGACCGGGATGGCTCCACCCAGATCTATTATCTTCCCCTGAACGGCGGTGAAGCCAGGCAACTGACCAATCTGCCCATTTCGATTCGGGATCATCTCTGGTCCCCGGACGGCCGTCATATCGCGGTCAACGTCCGCGTCTATGCCGGCAACACCCCGGCTCAAACCGCACAGATCGATGCACAACGTGACGCATCAAAAGTTCAGGCACGGGTCATCGACCATCTGCTCTATCGTCACTGGAACCGCTGGACAGAAGGAAAACGCAACCATGTCTTGTTGCTGGATTCCCGGGGAACCTTCCTTCGGGATCTTACACCCGGTGATATGGACGCACCACCCCTCTCTCTGGGTGGACATCAGGATGTTGTCTTTACGCCGGCCGGAGATTCGCTGGCGTTTGTTCGCAACCCGGACAAGCAGGTGGCCACGTCCACCAACAATGACATCTTTGTGACGGCCCTGGATGCCGGCACCCCAATCAATATCACGGATAACAATGAAGCGGTGGACAATCAACTTCGTTACTCCCCGGACGGACAGTATCGGGTTCATCGGGCGATGAGCCGGCCCCGATTTGAAGCCGATCAATATGATCTCATCCTCACCCACCGTCGAACGGGTCGCGTGCAAAACCTGACCGAATCCTTTGACCGGTCTCCTGCTGAAGTGATCTGGTCACCGAACAGCAAATCGCTCTTTTTTACCGCTGAAGATGAGGGACGTGAACGGATCTTCAAACTCGACATAGACACCCAAACGATCGAGACCCTGGTCAAAGAACATGTCAACTCGGATCTGATTATCGACCCGTCCGGTACTCGGCTCGTATTCAAACAACAATCCGTGCAACGCCCCGCTGAGCTTTTTGTGTTCGATCTCCAGACCCGAACACCCCGTCAGTTGACATTTCTCAACCAGGACCGTCTCGACCAACTCGAGCTCAACCCGGTCGAAGAGTTTACATTCAACTCATTTGATGGTAAAACCGCACACGGCCTGATGGTAAAACCCCCCTTCTTCGATCCGGACAAGACCTATCCGCTGGTCTTTTTGATTCATGGCGGTCCGCAGGGCATGTGGAGTGATGAATACCACTATCGCTGGAACTCCTCAATGTTTGCATCACCGGGATATGTGGTGGCCATGATCAATTTTCGGGGTTCCAAAGGATACGGTCAGGACTGGTGCGACGCGGTCACTCAAAACTGGGGTGGAGGGCCATACAAAGACCTTATGACCGGGCTGGACGCACTGTTATCCCGTTACGATTTTCTCGACTCGTCTCAGGTGATGGCCGCCGGTGCCAGCTACGGAGGCTATATGATCAACTGGATTGCCACTCACACGGACCGCTTCCAGGCACTGGTGAGCCATGCTGGCGTCTTTGATATACAAAGCAAATATGGCGCCACCGAGGAGTTGTGGTTCCCGGAATGGGAATTCGATGGAACCCCATACGAAAATCCAGAGTTATATGAACAGTGGTCACCGTCAACCTATGTCAAAAACATGAAAACCCTCAAGACCCCGACACTCGTCATTCACGGCCAGCACGACTATCGGGTACCCGTCACACAGGGGTTCCAGATGTTCACGGCCCTGCAGCGCATGGACGTGCCCTCAAAGCTGATCTATTTCCCCACGGAAAATCACTTTGTCACGAAACCGCAAAACGCCCGGCTCTGGTGGTCTGAGGTATTTGACTGGTTTGACACCTGGTTGACAAAATAGGTGCCTCAATATGATGTGTTCCAGTGGTTCCGTTAAACGGAACCACTGGAACCAGGCTTGAAATCCGGCAAACAGATCATTCGACAGACTCTGGGCCGATCAGCACATTCTCACCGGATTGGACCAACGCGGTCGAAGAGGCAGAATGTTATAAAGATAAAAAGCCGGTCATCGAAAGGAGTCAATGAAAGCGTATTATGATGTGGTTACATAAAACGGCGCGGCGGCCGGGAGTACTGGTGTTCATCAGTACTCTGCTCATCACCCTCGCGTGTGAAAATCCCCTGAAGGAAGAAAAAACCAAGCCCCTGGTCATCGAAATTCTGGACAATGAGCCGCTGGATCCGGGTCGGTATGTCGTCTATTGGGATGGCAAAAACAAAGACAAAGAGTATATCGATCCCGGGGAATATATCATCCTGCTGGAAATTCGGGGCGATCAGGACCAGGACTTTGTCAACGCGGTACCGGGGGGGAAGCCGGGGGAAAACAATAAATATGATAGATTCGTTCACTATCAGGTCGGATACTATCCCTTTGATCATCTCGAAGCTCCGGATCCGGATCCGTTTCAGGTCTTTTCCGGAGTGACTCTTCCGTTCGTTCTGCATAACGGAGGCAATGTAAGCCTCTCGATTTTCGAGGAAACCTCTGAAAACCAGTGACCGGCTCGTGGTCACAGCCGGCCCCTCGCGTTGCTCTCACCGTTGATCAATAATCACCACTGTCAGACGATTCAAAACATATCGCTTTTGAGAGCGCTGGTCGACTGGCTCCCGGACTGTCGGGGGTCAAAATGGATCGGGAGCGAACGGCGACACACGTATAGCGATAGCATTCTCCGGTGGCATCCGGACGATCCCGAAAAAACGGAGTTGTGGTCTCGGCGATTAAATGAAAGGTGTCAGCTGAATCCTGCTGTGTGGATTGCCGGTAAATCTGATAATAATGCACAGAGGGACTTGCATTCCATCGCAATGCCACGCTGGAATCCGGTTGAATGGAAACAATAAATCCCTCCGGCATATCCGGAATGGGCATCATAAAAGAGGTTCCGAGAATCCGGGAGGCATCTGTTTGCGGCGCATCATAGAACACACAAAACACATTCTCATCATCGGCTGGAATCATCTCGGGATATCCCCGGTCGTGAAGCGACAGTGACAGGACCGATTCCGTTTCAAATGTCGCACCGCCATCAAAGCTGATCGCGACACTGGTGCCATGAGGTGAAAAATCCCGATAGGCACAAATCAGCACACCGGATTCGGTCACCAGGAGCCCCGGAGCCTGGCCCTGTACAGAGGTGGGCTGAGGAGAGCTCCACGTTCGTCCGCCATCAGGGGAGACCGCTCGGTACATAAAGCCGTCCACACCGGCTGTCCGCATCATGCACAGTATTTGTCCGTCCGGAAGTTGAACGAGTGCCGGTTCCTGAAAAGCGATCCGGTCGCTGGTATCGCGGGCCACGAGGTTGAATCGGCTCCATGACTCGCCTCCGTCGCGGGATTCGGCCACCAGCACGTCTGAACGGTGATCGCCCTTGCGCGCATAGATCGGCAGCAACAACACACCGTCCTGGCGTTCGAGGATCTTTGCCGAACAGGCCGCCCAGTCATAGGATTCCAGAACCACCATCTTCGGCGTAAACCAGGTTTGTCCGCCGTCATAGGATCGGGTTACAAATACCCCCATAGGTGTTTTGCTCCGTCCCCCCGAATCCAGCCGGCTTTTGAAAAAATTCATCAAAACCGTACCATCCGAAATCGCGCAAATAGAGGGATCCCTGCTGTCCAGTCGGCTGCTGATCAGGGTATCGGGCTCGGTCCATCTAGCCCCCGGATGGGTGGAGCGAACCCCCATGATCACGCCATCATCGGATATATGGCTTGAGGCGGCCCGATAGACACACACCCATTCCCCGGTTTCCAGTCGAGCAATACTCGGGAAGGCCAAATGCGCAGAGGATTCTGCCAGTGTCACCGACTCGACCACCGAAGGCGGTTCCTGGATGCGTTCACACCCGACGAAAAAGAGCCCTGCAACCAAAAGGATCAAGAATCTGCTTTTCATGTCATATTCCTTTCCCGTCTGTTACATCAGGGTTTAGTGTTACAGAATCCAGCCAAAAGGGCATTCCTGAAATCGTACCAGCTGTGAATATGAATCGTTTCACCCCCGGGGACACACTATCAGATGACGTTTATTGAAAATTCGGTGCAATGCATCGAATACAGGGCACAGACATATTTCTCTGTAAAGACCCACCACAACTCATCACAGTTTAACCATTTCACATCGAGAGATCAAGTGCTTATTGCATGTCTCGCCGTTCACAATCCGTAATGGAAACAACCCTACTTCCATGACCCCATAAAAACATCAACGCTGCAACCTCAACATAGAGCATACAGGATCAAAATAATGTATCCGGTTCTATTTTATGGTTAGGATTCTTATCTTTGCGTCCTTTGCTTTTTTGTATTAATCTTTTTCAATTCGATTAGAGACAAGAATCTAGTCAGAGACCAAAGACACAAAATCCTGTATACCTCGAAAGACGGCATGGGAAAACGCTTGAAGGAACGAGTCCTGCGAGACCCGCATCTCATCTTCCGGATGGGATAGAAACGCGCCTTCGATCAGAACCGAAATCATATCCGTCATCCGTGTGACATAAAACGACGTAAAGGATCGCCCAAACGGATGCAGACCGGTATCCAGCAGATAAGGATAAATAGACCAGGCCAGCGCCCGGCTCTGGGGTTGATTCCAGAACACACTGGTGCCCTGGATCCGCAGCGGGTCAATACTCGCGCCCACAGAGTTGTGATGCAGGCTGATAAACAGATGACCCTGAAAACCGCGAGCAAGAGTCAGCCGCTGTGACAGAGAGACGGTCTGATCAGAATTTCGTATCAACAGCACCCGGGCTCCGGCGCGCCGCAGATCTTCTGCCAGATATCGGGCACAGGCTAGGTTGATATCTTTTTCTTTCAGTCCGGTGGAACTGATCGCGCCATCCTCTGTACCACCATGTCCCGGATCCAGAACCACTCTCAGTCCCTGCAGTGAGGATCCCGTGGATGATAGAACCGGAGAACGTCGAATGGCGAGGACACACCGATCATTCTGGTAATCGACACGGTAGCCCCACAACTGTTGAGTCCTGAAATCGATGTGCAGTGACAAAACCTGCTCCCCTGTCTGTTCCAGATCGATAGTTTCAATGTCGAGCTCGTTGCTGGGCCAGGTCGTCCACTGACCTTCCAGTGTGGCGTTGAACCATGAGATCTGCAAAGAGTGTGGCGTTTTCTGGTGTGTCACCAAAAAAGGGACCCGCTCGGTTATCGGGAACCGCAGATAGATCCAGTCCGAATCGAACCCAAATACAGGTGTCGACATACGGGCGTGAGGGAGAGGTTCTCCTGCCGGAAGCAGCCGCACATCACGTGCGGGGATATACACCGCCCGTCCCGGTTGCAGACGTATACGATATCGTTGATTGATCAATCCAGTAACCTGCACCCTGACGCCGGCAGGCAGAAATCCCATTCGGGAGCCGCCGGTGTGATGGTTCCAGAGATCGGCTGGTCGTCTTAAAACACCTACCAAAGGGATACGGTCAGACAAGACATGTATCTTGCCCGGAAGGGATACCCGTTTCCGTTTTCCATCCACACCTGAAAGTGACGAGGTGAGTTTCAAGGTCTGATTCCGGGATTTTCCATCGATACGCAAAAGCCCGTGATAAATTCCCCGAATTCCTCCTGTCCGTGAGGGTGAAAGCTCGGTCATCGGAAAATCATTTCCCACATCGGACACAGAAAAGTGAGCCACCCCATTGGGGCTGCCTTTTATTCTGACATTGAATACATCTCCGGCAAGCAACCACAGATCCCGACGAGGCTGCAAAAGCTGCGTGTCAATCACCGTGGGCGTGAGTGGAGAGTCTTGAAGAGGAGGCCGACGCACCACCTGAACGGTATCGCGCCATACCGAATCGTGAAACCGGCCGGTGGCCACCAGCGCATTCATACCGGTCCGGATGGGAAGCCGGGCGATGAACGCGCCGTTACGAAAGATCCTGGCCATGTGGTTGTTGATATCAACAGTTCCACCCGGATAAAACCGACCGGCGATACGAAGCAAATCGGTGTCCACAGTGTCATCCGATACGGGATACGTGATGCGCAAAGGACTCTCCTGGGCGGAAAAGGAAAACGAAAAGCAAACCAGCAAAAGGAACAGTCCGATTTTCAGATGATAGATCATACCACTGCTGTCCAAAATAATCAAAATCAACATTTTTACTAGTGTCCGGTCGAACGACCGGACACCCCGCAACAATTCTATTAAAATCAA
>CAYPUH010000262.1:3635-6473 GCA_964413725.1 uncultured Cytophagia bacterium | reverse complement strand
GTGTTTACCCTGGATATCTATGTTAAAAAATTCCGATCCGGTGCGTCCCCAGGAGAAATCCGATGGGTGGGGCGACTCATGACCCTGTTCATCGCCATCATCGCTATTTTTATCGCGCTTTCAATGAAAACCGTGGGTAAAGACCTGTTTAATTTGCTTCAGGGCATTATCGCATTTTTTGCGCCACCCATGGCCGCCGTGTTTTTGCTGGGCGTCTTTTGGAAACAGGCAACGTCCTTATCAGCACTGTTAACATTGATCGTTGGCAGTGTGATCAGCCTTTCAACAGGTGTGTGTCAGCTTTATGAGTGGCCACATTCTGATTTCTGGCCACACTATTTATTGCTTTCCTTTTTCTTGTTTGTCATACTGACTCTGTTTATGATCATGATTTCACTCCTCAGTCTGAAAACCGACATCAGCAGACCATTACCCGGATTGAAAGAGGCCTATGAGGGTATCCGGAATGCCAAAACAACCTGGCTTTTTTGGGGGGGACTGGCTGTGATAATGTCTGTTCTCTATCTTGTTTTTAATTGACGACTCTAGGGATATCTTTTGGTGATTCTACTATTGTTCATAAGAGGAAAGGTTCCCAAGCACATCTTGTGGATTGACCGCATCAATACATGTGCCGAACGACTGCCCCTTGTTTCAACATATGCTGTCCTGTTGAATTTAAGATGGTCTAAATGATGATTCAACTTGCACCTTTTGTCAATTATTCCTAGACTTTGGTGGCTCTATCCTGAAACATAACAGACCTTAACACCCATGAGAATTTAGTCCCGGATTTGGTGCAAAGCACCGAATCCCCAATATAATCAATATGATATTTACACCAATTGGGTGAAAATGTCAATTGCTTTAAGCAGGATATAATCATAACGATAATGTTTATTGGATTCTGTGTTAACAGAATCCAGGTTAGTATCAGGAGAGACTAAAATTGTTACAAGATCGTTTACGAGGAGAGCCAGCAGCCCGTGCCACTGTTCGACAAAAGAATGGTACGCCCCGTCTTTTTGTCAATGATCAGGAAGTATATCCTCTTCTGGCCTGGAGTTGGTCGCTGGTCCACAGCGTTGAATATTTTAAATCAGCCGGGATTCAAATTTTGCACCCCATACTGGGACTGAATGCACTCTGGCCACGCAAAGACCGAATTCTGCCAGATCGATTTGATCAGCTGTTCTATGAATTGCTTGATCAGCATCCGGATGCCTTTTTCTTGCCGCGGATTCTCTTGGATGTACCTCTATGGTGGAAACAGGATTATCCACAGGAATTGGTTCGCTGTGAACGACCGGTTCCGGAAAACGCCTACCGCCCCTTTCGTGAAAATCCGGAAGGACACTGGCTTTGGGGGCTGCAGGTGCATGAACCCAGCCTTGCCTCGGATCAATATATCCGTGATATGGATCACCTGTTAAAATCGTTTCTGAGACACATTGAATCTTCTCCCTTGAAAAGTAGACTTGTTGGGTATCAGATCGGGTCGGGTATTTATGGAGAGTGGCATTATTTTATCTCAGAGTATTTACCAGACAGCTCTGATGCCGTAAAACAAAAGATTGGTCCCCTGCCTTCAATGAAAGAACGAACGACCACAACCGCCGGATTGTTGCGGGACCCGAAAGCGGAAGCCCATGTCATTTCATTTTATCACCGATTTCATCACGACGTGATCGCATCGACTATTGAACATTTTTGTCGGATTACCAAACAAGAAACACAGAGACGGGTCCTGTGTGGTGTATTCTATGGATATCAACTTGAAAATTCCTGGATACAGGAAGGGGGGCATCTGGCTCCGGAGCGGTTGCTGAATTGTGATGACATTGATTTCTGGGCATCACCGTACAGTTATCAGACAACCAATTTAGCGGATCGGTATTGGTGGGAACATGATGTGACCGATGATGCGGAGAATTTTCTGGGACGTTCGCGTGGAATCGCAGGGGATGCTGGATATCGAGTGCTTTTGGATTCTGTGCACCGGAACAATAAATTATTTTTTGTTGAGATTGATCCGGCCACATTTTTAGAGCCCGAACCGGTTCACCCCGATGGCAGTGGTGCAAGTGATCTGGACCAAGAACTCTGCATGATCGGTGGAGAACAAAGTACCACCGAAGAGGGGAGTCGTGATATCCTGCGACGTGATCTCGGTCAGATGCTGGTCAAAGGAAATGCGGGATGGCTGTTTGATTTTGGTCCGGTGCTGCGTACAGGTCAAAGCTGGTATGCGGATTCCCGTGTGATAGATTGGGTTCGACCCTTTGTAAAGCTCGGCAGCAGCCGATCGGGATGGGATATGTCCTCTTGTTCAGAGATTGCTGCCATCTATGATGCAAAAAGTCTGTATGCGACCCGACATTGGTTCGCCGATCCGGATTTTGCACAAGGGGGTGTCAACCTCGATTACTTTAGCCGATGGTTTATGGATTCACAGGCCCGGGCGTTGCATCGTATGGGTGCTCCTCTCGATTTTCTGTACCATTTTGATCTGGAGCCCGGGGATCGGGATCGATACCGGCTTCTTTTGATGGTTAATCTGTTTTACCTCACCGACGAGGAGGTGGATCGACTTGAAAAGATCCTTTGTGGTAGCGGAATCACCGCTGTATGGGCCTATGCTCCGGGTTTTCTTTCCCCCCAGGGTTTCGACCTGGATCGAATGCAGAGACTTAGCGGTTTTACATTCCACCGCATGGATTCACCAGGTCCCATGATGATTGATGCCAGCATTGAAAACGAGCAGGGACAATTTGTCAAATCCTTCGGGACTTTGGAATACCGGCATCCAAGATTTCAGGTTACCGATCCAGAGTCAAT
>CAYPUH010000262.1:1298-3625 GCA_964413725.1 uncultured Cytophagia bacterium | reverse complement strand
GGCATGATCGATCCGATGCCACAGCATTTGCGATAAAATCCATGGATGGCTGGCAATCTGTCTATGTGGGATCACTCCCTTTGCCTCCGGATCTGTTGCGGTGGTTGGTCCGAACCGCAGGTGCAATGCTCTGGAGCAGCGAATCGGATCTGGTGATGGCGCGCAAAGATACTGCAATGATCTGCGCCACCCGTGATGGTCGCCGAACTTTTTCTCTGCCACAACCTCTGGTTGCCGAAGGCGGTGGGGCACCTCGTGATCACTTTGACTTGAAGATGCGTATGGGAGAGGTACAGTTGTTCCATAAATAAATACAGGATATATTCGTTATAAGAAGCCTCTGTTGTCATATTTATTGAAAGGATACCATTATGCAAACAATGATCAAATTGATTTTTTTGATACTGACTCTACCGGTCATGAATTTTGCTCAGGGCCTGACGGGCAGTTGGTCTCTTATCCCTCATGAAAGTACCGAAATCGATCTTTACAACAACCTGCAGGTCGACCTGGTTATCGATGGTGATATTTTGACAGTGACCCAATTGTGGGGACGCGGAAGAAGTTATGCAGATACCGTTACGCTGTCGCTGGACGGGGAAAAAGGCATTGATCCGATCCACCAGCGTGTTTTTCCCCCCACTGTGTGTTTGGGGCTTATTATGCCGGTGGGGCAGAACCGTGCTCTCAAAGCGCGTTGGTTGGATCCGGGCAGGGCCATACAAATTGATGAAAGCTTTCAGGTTAGAGGAAGTCAGGGTTTGACCCCTATGGATGTTACTCATACCTATAGGTTGGCGGAAAATGATGAGACGCTTTTCTATGAATTGTCACGATCTACACGACCCTCAGAAGGGGCTATCCAATACCGTCTAAAGCGAACAGGTACAAAGGACGCATATTACATGGAACTGGAAGATGATTGGAGGGTTGATGGTCATTTGGATCAACAAGCCTGCCTCATTACGCTGCAAGGACTGGCAAATCTAAAGGGTGCCAATCTCTATTTTCATTTTCCGGATACATGGGATTTTAATTATACCGGTGCGGTATTTGATTTTTATAAAACAGACCGGTTTTTCACATTCAGAAAGTTGCGATCTTTGGAGCATGCAATTCGGGTGTTTCAGAATGACATCAAGGGATACGTGGTCTGGGATAAAAATGTCAGGACATCCTTGATCGTAGCGTTTACCGTTGCTGGTCTGGAGCGGGCTGTAGTTGTCAGTGAAACTATGGTTCCATTAATGGAAAAGTACAATATTCCCAAAGTCGAAAATTTCGTTGGAAAATTTACCGGTCAAAGTGATTATGAAATATACTCCTGGGCATATAACAAGTATTGGGACCGGTGCAGCAAGGATCTTATCATCTGGATGGGGGGGCATCATGGCAATATCATGAAACCTGGAATTGCTGACTGGGGAGTATATAACAAAGCCTTTTTTCAGGATCTTTCCACAAAGCCTGAAGACGAAGACGAATACCGATTGGCGAACACCTTATTGAGTGAACTCAATCCCATGTCTATGGTCATGGGATGGCATTCCTATAAAAAGGATAAGGAACGGGATCACGTCCGGTTAACCTCAAGTTATGGACATCGTGTTAAGGGACTACACACATTGCCCAACACCAGCTTTAGCTATAATGTATCCATGACCCCCGGGTTTGAATTTAAAAACAACCACAACATCAAACCTGGAGAGCAGTATGATCCTCAGGACAAGGTATACGTCACATGTGTACAGACCGATGGTGTGGGACTCGGGGCCTGGACCAAAGAGGGCAGGGGTGAAATACCGTATGCCTGGTGTCTGGGACTGAATGATTTGTGGCTTGGACCCGCCATGCTGGAGTTTTTTTATCGACAGTCGACTCCCAATGATTACTTTATCGGCGGCACCACTCCCGGTTATATGTATCCCAAGATGATTCCCGACAGCCTTCGACCTGAACTGCTGGGAATGGCCCAGGCCATGCTCGACTCTCTGGATCTGGTGATGACGCAAACCATGGATTATTCTCAGGGTGCCACGGTAGAAGGAAATACAGAGTTGACCCGCAGCGTGGTGGATGCCTTTTACCAGTATCTTCCACATGTCGAGGGATTTCTAAATGGCTATGCTCCTGCGTATACCTTTGCCGAACGAAATGATATTCCTTTGGTCTCTTATGACTATTATCTGTCTCCTTCCCGGCCGGTAGCGGATGCTGTAGCGGATTTGGAGGAACTTGCGTCTATTAATTCGAAACGCCCCTATTTTCTCGTTGCGCATATACGGCAGTGGAGCGACATCCGCCGGGTCAAAACAATTCTGGATCAA
>CAYPUH010000262.1:0-1288 GCA_964413725.1 uncultured Cytophagia bacterium | reverse complement strand
AACTTGGGCCGGAATTTGAAATCATCCCTCTGGATATATTTATGAAAATGGCAGGAAAAGAACCTACATTCGAAGAACGGTATCTGGAACAGCCCGCAGAATGAGTCCGGATCGTCGTCGTCATCGGGGTCCTCATCCCACTGATGAGAAGGACTTTCGTGCAAAACATCTGCACCGCCTCCGGCAAGCAGTACTGAAAGTCTCGCGTTTGCTTACGAAAACGTATACCCTACATCCCAAGCTTGCTTTGGCAGGTGGTCAACATGGATATAGCAATCGGCAACGGATAGCGGTCTCGAGGGCGACGACATCTGAATCGTTTGGATAGTTGCGTAAAACGACCCGGATGGATTTGGCGGATTACCAACATATACCCATCGAAATCGATGACTTTAATTGTCTGGCCACTTTGGAGGTCGCGCTGAGCGACACTGTGATCCTTTTGGATCGTGATCGATGCTTGTGTGTTTTTTTAAAATATTGAAACATCGTGTTGACTTGTTCTGATGAAATGTTATATTGGTATAGATTTACAAATGTGTTCTCATGACACCTTTGAATCATTGTATTCACTTGATGATTGAATCCCGCATCTATTTCATCGATGCTGCACGTATTTCCGGTTGCCAAACCGGACATGTTTTTCACTTTTGAGCATTTGCTATCGGCTGGATGTAACGCATAAATATTCAATCCGCGCCAGGGCTATTTCTGAGCCTCTATAACCAGAAAATAAGGAAACCTGAGCTGGTCATTAACCCATATGGCCACAATGCAACAACCGATATGATTAGACGGGAGTTCATCGCCAGGACAGTCAACACGACTTGCACAGTGATGTCACATCGTCAGAATTCGACATGTGACCCGGAAATCCATACCACCTCCTCTACCATTGCCCCTTACCCGTCTTGTACTTTTCATCTGTTAACCAAAGCAGGATTATTCGGAGGCACGATGCGCATGCTTCTTTACAAAGAAGACAGGGCGTGCATCCGATGCTATTGATGCGAGTGTAGAAGAATAGACTTGTATCGCAGGGAACCCATCCCCGATGGTGACCTTTGATATCAGTCTGGCTGTACGAACGTTTCAAGACAGGCAAAAACGCCAAGGAGGATGTATGGAAACACAACAGATTCGCGAACGGGTAAAGTCAGTTATCGCAAATGTGCTGAAAATGGATAAAACTGATATTTCCGATGAGGCCAATTTCATTTTTGATCTGGGAGCAGATTCCATGCAGAGTCTTGAGCTGGTCGCTGCGTTCAATGAAGAGTTTGATATC
>CAYPUH010000261.1:0-6516 GCA_964413725.1 uncultured Cytophagia bacterium | reverse complement strand
ATCCCGTTGTCTCGATATCGGAATAAGATACTACAAAAAGAGCGCATGTGCAATGATTTCATGACAGAGGAGGACACGGTGATGGATCCGGAACTTTTTTCCATGGGAACCTGTAGCGGAAATACGATTCATGGCGGGGGCTGATTTACCCTGAGGTGGGATCCTATAATCCGTTACAGGTCTACTCGCAGCGTTACAAGACAGTTGAGATCGATCAATGGTTCTGGTCGTTGCACGGCCCGGGAAAAATCTCCTTGCCCGATCCCAAAGTGGTACAACAGTATCTGGAATCGGCTCCTGGAGGAGCGCGATGAGGAGTTGACTCGTATCTCCCGGATGATTCTGGATTGCTTGTCTCGTCAGGTTAAAACGATCGTCAATGTCAATAATCACTATGAAGGATCCGCTCCCCTGACGATCGAACGGTTGGAGGAAAAATTGTCCCCGGGTGCCGTTTCCAGGGGGCTGAACGGGCACGGGAATGAGTTTTTTCAGCAAAGACTTGATTTAGACGGTTAAAGACTTAAATTTATATTGTTCTGTCAATGGCGTCCGGTTTGTCAAGCGGGCATGAGTGTTGTTCTGTTCTAATCGATCGCAAATGACTGAAAGAGGGAGGTCAGCGCCGTGACCATTTTGCTCACAGGATCACATGGACTTGTTGGCTCGCATCTGTTGTCGTCTTTGCGTGCCCGGGGGTACCGGATTATCCCTCTTGTCCGGTCACGAAAGCAGGTAAATATTCCGGGTGTACGTGTCTGGGACCCTGAAAACGGGACTGTCTCTGCCGATCTCTTTGCCGATGTGGATGCGGTTGTTCATTTGGCCGGAGAACCCATCTTTGGGATCTGGACGGATGAAAAGCGCAAGCGAATCCGGTCGAGCCGGGTGGAGGGGACACGGTTTTTGGTGGAAATGCTCAAAGAGAGCGAACATTCACCCTCTGTCTTTGTTTCAGCCTCTGCGGTGGGATATTATGGTGATCGGGGGGACGAGTGGCTCGATGAAGACGCGCCATCCGGGAATGGTTTTCTCAGCGATGTCTGTCAACAATGGGAAGCCGCTTCCGAACCCCTTTTGGAGACGGATACCAGGCGTGTCATCATCCGGCTGGGGCTCGTTCTCAGTCCTGTCGCTGGATTGCTGAAAACTATTTTGCCCTTCTTTCGGGCCGGGTTGGGAGGTCGACTGGGCAATGGTCAACACTATATGAGCTGGATCGCTCTTTCCGATCTGTTACGCGTGATAGAGTTTTTGCTGAACACCGAGTCCATCAACGGCGCTGTGAACGGTGTGGCACCCCATCCTGTGACCAACAAAGAATTTACGCGAGCACTGGCCCGCGCGGTCCATCGTCCGGCTCTGATACCCGTTCCATCGGCCGCCATTCGTCTGGTATTTGGAAAGATGGGCGATGAAATGATACTCTCCAGCTTGCGGGTATCATGTAATAAGCTTACATCCGCAGGGTTTCAATTCAACGAGCAGGATTGTGCCCTCGTTCTACGCACGATGCTCTCAGGTTAGCGAGTCTATCCATTGGAGGCGAAATATGACCGAGAAACGATATGATGTGGCAATTATTGGTGGAGGCATCGTGGGATTGGCCACGGCTATGGCGCTGTCTCGCATGGGATCTGTGGTGATTCTTGAGGCTGAAGATCGGTTGGCCGCGCATCAAACCGGCAATAACAGCGGCGTCATTCATTCCGGGTTGTACTATAAGCCGGGTTCTCTGAAAGCCAGAAACTGCGTAAAAGGACGTGAAGCGCTGTACGCGTTTTGTGAAAAACATACTATTGCTCATGAACGCTGTGGCAAAGTAGTGGTGGCCACATCCAACGACCAGATCGATGCTTTGGATGAGCTGGAACGCCGTGGCACTGCAAATGGACTGGCGGGACTGCAACGTCTTGACGCAGATGCCATCAAGGCACATGAACCGCATACGCATGGGGTTCAGGGATTGTTTGTCCCTCAGACCGGAATCGTCGATTACGTTCAGGTGAGCGAGGCGTTTGCAAAAGAGGTGCAACAAAACGATGGAGAGATCCTGTTGAATACCCGGTTTGAACGTCTGCAACGGGACGGCTTTGATCTCATCCTTGAAACCTCGAAACATCCGGTGCGGGCCAAATATCTCATCAACTGCGGTGGACTTGAATCAGATCGGATCGCGAGACGCTGCGGAGTGAAGCCGGGATTAAAGATTATACCGTTTCGGGGCGAATATTATGAGCTAAAACCGGATAAACATCACCTGGTGAAAAATTTGATTTATCCCGTTCCGGATCCACAGTTCCCGTTCCTGGGCGTTCACTTTACCCGTATGATTCAGGGAGGTGTGGAAGCAGGACCCAATGCTGTCCTGGCCTTTAAGCGCAAAGGGTACACCAAGAGCAGTTTTTCTGTGTCCGACATGGCTGAGACGCTCTCTTTTCCCGGGTTTTGGTTGATGGGGATGAAATACTGGAAGATGGGAGTCGGTGAATTTTATCGCTCTTTTAGCAAATCTGCGTTTGTGGCCGCCTTACAAAATCTGATTCCCGAAATTCGAGACGATGATGTGGTCGCGGGAGGTGCCGGTGTCCGTGCACAAGCACTGGAAAAGGACGGCTCCCTGAGCGATGATTTTCGCATCGTCGAAGCCGATCGCATGGTCCATGTTCTCAACGCACCTTCACCGGCAGCCACCGCTTCCATCAGTATCGGCGAGATTATCGCAGAAAAGGCGTCGAAAAAATTTTCGCTGTCCCTGTAATGCCTTGTATGGAGTCGGAATGATCGTGTTGCGTGAGGTAAAAGGAGGTTTGCTATGAAACCCACCCCTTTTAATCCCAGGACGGATTGGGAAACCATTCCCTTTGATGAACGCCATTATCAAAAGGCGGCTCAACTGAAATGCGCCGGCCTCCACTGGGATCCCCATGTGGGCTGTTTTGTCTGGGACCCGGATCACCACATTCAGGTCAGCTCACCGTTTCCGGGTCGACTCTATTTTATTTTGAATCTCGGGCATTTTTTGACCCGATTCGAAACTGTTGACGGCATGCGTGAAAAGCTCGTTTGGGTTCCCACCTGGCATCAGACCCGCCTGCTTTGCCAGACACATGGTATTCCCTATGAAACGATCCGGAGGATCTGGCAGGTCGACGATCCTGCAACACCCGGTGAAGAATTGCTCGCTCTATATATTTTGTTGCTCAACACACTGAAATGATGGGCGAGTCAGACATGCGGCGTCCGGGTTCGCCCCCTGTTTATCTCTCATCGCGAGAGACCGGCCAACGACTGAGTTCCGGGTGACCCTACTTTTTCTGTCTGGAAATCCGGTTTCAATCTCCTCTCCGGGGAACACTGAATCCACAACAATGATCCGGGGGACCCCAGCGTCCTCTGCTGCATTTCCGACACCGTAGATACCTGTCCTCTATTATCCTGTCCATATCAATTGATCCTGAGGTACTTTGTTTGGAATAAATGCCTCACACCATCAGTCTAATGGGTGAACACAGACAAAAGACAAGCGCTTGTCAAACCGTGATGGATTATAAAGCAAGGAGGCATTCCGATGATGAAGAACAGATGGCAACTGTGGGCGATTTGTGCTGTGATGTGGACTGCACTGGTAGGACAAGCCTGGTCGCAGCCCGTGCAGGGACGAGGCGGCATGGGTGGTCCTGCTCCGTTTTTGCAACAGTTGACAGAGGAGCAGAGGCAGGAGCTTTCAAGTCTGAGAGAGGAGATGGTGGAAGCCGGCGCCACTCGCCAGGAAATCCGCGACGCCATTCACGCTCAGCTTGAGGCGTGGGGCATTGATGTGCTCGAACATCCCGGCCCGCGCGGCCCTCAACTGGATCTGACCGAAGAACAAAAACAGGAACTACAACAGCTGCGACAAGAGCTGTTGGACTCTGGCGCCAGTCGTGAGGAGATCCACAAGGCTATTCGGGAGCAGCTGGAAATGTGGGGGATAGAACCGCCGGAGCGTCCCGTTGGTCCACGCAGCCCCCGTCTCAACCTAACCGAGGAGCAGAGAGAGGAACTGAAGAAGCTGCGCGCTGATCTACGGGAATCCGAAGCGACACCAGAAGAGATTCACGATGCGATCCGCGCTCAACTGGAAGAATGGGGCGTTGAGCTGCCCGAGAGTCGCATGGGGCACCGTGGCCCCCGTCTCGACCTGACCGAGAAACAAAAACAGGAGCTGAAACAACTGCGTGAAGAGCTCCGCGACTCCGGCGCCAGTCGTAAAGAGATCCGCGACGCCATCCGCAGTCAATTGGACGCATGGGGTATTGAACCGCCGGATCATCCCCGTGGATCTGGAGGACGACCTCGTTTAACACCCGAACAGAGACAGATGGTACGGGAACGGGTTCAACAACTCCGGGAGGATGGTGCGAGCCGGAGAGAAATACGGCAGGCGGTACGGGAGATGATCGAGTCATGGAAAAAAGAGGGTGGCGAGGCCGATAATGAGGAGCTCGAACATAACTCGTTGCAACAGGACTCCGGCATCAAGTTGAGCAATCATCCCAACCCGTTCAATCCAGAGACCCGTATCACCTATACCTTGCCTAAAGATGGAAATGTAACGCTGGCGATCTATTCTGTAAACGGTCAGCGGGTCCAGACGCTGGTCGATGGATACCGGACCGCCGGTACCTGGAACGTGACCTGGAATGGCAAAAATGAGGTGGGGGTGAATGTCCCTTCAGGGCCCTATTTTTATCGCCTCATAATGGGGAATCAGACCCAGAGTCAAAAAATGGTGCTGACACGCTGAAAGAAACGGGGCTGCGACCGTTGGTCGCGGCCCTGTCAGGTATAGTAGGCTCCATGATAGCCAAACAAGACTGGATGAGGCAGATCGGCACGGCCGATTTCGGTAAAGAACTCTGCATCCAGAGCCAACAGAAAAGAGGTGCCAGTGGTCTCGTTTAAGACCACAGACAGCACAACACCCTCATCTTCTTTCTGACGCTCGGGATGTCCGACAAAAACCCCTTCCCCCGGGTAACATCCCGGTTCATCCCAGACTGTAAAAGAACCCGTTTCGATATCGTTTTTGACCAGCTGATCGTAAAAGCTGCTTTTGCCACGATCCCTGACGCCCACACCATAAACCGCTCGATACGTCCGATTCCAGACCTTTTGATCTTCGTCATAGCGTGGGAGTTCCATGCCGGCGTCCGCCAGCACCGTTTGTTTGATGGGAGCGTCAGAGTGCGGGTTGAGTTCATAGCGGGTGAGCGTTCCGGTGGGCAGTTTGGATCGTTCCGACTTGATGGTATCCAGATAAAATGCTGAGATGATATTGGGATCGGGATACGAAACAAGATCCACCAAAAGCCGCCCGTTGTCTTCGATGGCATTGACGTGGTGAAATGCAAAGAATGCGTCGGTGGTCTGTTCAGACACGAGTCTGCCGGTATGTCGATCCAGAATCAGAAAACGGGTCCCTCGTTGCGGCTTCCAGTGATAGTTTTCAATAAAGGGACGGGCCTGAAATAAAAGTGCCAGCGGGTTTACGATAAACGGGTATTCAGCCAAAATGATATAGTGCTCACTCATGCCAAAACTGTGCAGATAGGCGGGCTGTTTGACCCGTACAGACCCGATCCGGCTCGATCCCGCAGAGGGGGATATCTGATAGAAACGATATTCGCTGATGCGGCCAAAGTGCGTGACCAGGTTTACCGCCATGCCCGAATGGGGATCGAATTGGGGGTGGACAGTGGTCACATGCGTACGCGTGTTGGGTTCATAGGAGAGCACACCGATCGATTTCAGGGTTTCGGGATCGAATTCGATTTGCATGGGTGTTTCTCCCAATGCAAAATGACGGGCTTCCAGGCGGGTGATATTGACCTTGGCGCTGTCCGTGAGCTTTGGTGAGAATACCGCTTTGACTCGACCCAGGATCGAATGACAGGGATCGGTGGCAAATTCAGAATAGGTGATTTTACCCTCTGTCTGCGCCGATCTGTACGCGTTACAGTCCAGGTATCGATTGGCATAGGAGACGGTTCCATTCCGGAATGAGAATTTGTGCAGCATGGCCAGACCATCAAACCAGTGCCTGTATCGTTGTTGGCCCACCTGAAAGGTGCCGGGTCCGTTTCGATACAATGTGCCCGTCAACCAGTCGGGAAATGTGCCCGTTATCGGTAGATCGGAAAGGGTTAGTTCATTGTCGGTGGATCCGAATCCGAGTTGATAAGCTGTTTTCAAAGCAATTCCTTTCATGCCGGTTTTTCTTGCACGACTCGATGCGGTTCCATTTATCGTGCTGACAGAATCAAATTGGCAGCAATCTTTCCGGACGAAAGAACGGCCGGGACGCCCGCGCCTGGATGGGTGCCTGCTCCGACAAAATACAGATTGTCAAAATCCTCCGACCGATTGTGGGGACGGAAATAAGCGGACTGCAATAAGGTCGGTTTGAATGCAAAGGCGGCACCAAGATAGCTGTTCAGAGTATTGGCAAAATGAGGTGGATCAATCATGTGC
>CAYPUH010000260.1:0-6633 GCA_964413725.1 uncultured Cytophagia bacterium | reverse complement strand
TAATCGGGGTATTATCCCCGAGGCGCCGGATCTCTCCTTCCTGCAGGACTCGCAAAAGTTTGCGTTGAACCTGAGGGGAGATGTCTCCTATTTCATCCAGAAAAATTGTGCCCCCTCCGGCTTCTTCGAACAGGCCTTTTCGATCTTTAACCGCGCCGGTAAAGGCGCCCTTGACATGGCCAAACAGTTCGCTTTCCAGCAGAGTTTCTGTAAGGGCGGCACAGTTGACCACCGTCAGGGGGTTGTTTTCACGGCGACTGTGGATATGAATCGCCCGGGCAACCAGTTCCTTTCCCGTGCCACTTTCTCCGGTCACCAGAACGGTGCAGTTGGTGTTCGCCACTTGTGAGACCAACCATAACACCTGATTGACGGCATCGGAATCGCCGATAATATCTTCATAGGGTTGTTCAGCCGAGTTGGCCTTGCGATCTCGTTCGCGCTTTTTGGCCAGGGCGTTACGAGCCGATTTTAACAGCACATCGACTTTGAACGGTTTGGTTAAATAGTCAAAGGCACCCAGTCTCATGGCTTCCACACTGTTGCCGATGCTGCCATAAGCGGTAAGCATGATCACTTCGGTTTTGGGATGCCTTTTTTGGGTTTCACGCAAGAGTTGCATGCCATCAACGGGTTCCATCTTGAGATCCGTGATGACCAGGTCAAAGATTTTTTTGTCGAGTTTCTCCAAGGCCATTTGGCCGTTCACGGCTTCTTCGACATTGAAACCGTGCTTTTTAAGGAGGATTGAAATCGCCTTACGGGGGTTGGACATGTCTTCAACGATTAATACATCCGGCATAGATTGTCGCTCCTACTTATTCTCACCCACGTATGCATGTTCCGGTAAGACCAGGGTAAACGTAGTACCTGACCCTGGATCGGTTTTAACAATGATCTCCCCTCCATGATTTTGAATGATCCGATCGCAAATTGCCAGACCCATTCCGATCCCCTTTTCTTTGGTCGAGAAGAAGGGTTGAAAGATTTTTGGGATACAAGTCGGATCCATCCCCTCGCCGCTGTCCTGTATGGTGATGTGAATATCCAATTTGCCATGATTGTGGACACTGGTCGTTCCGATATAGAGTTTACCTCCAGAGGGCATGGCCTCCAGAGCGTTGACCACGATATTGATGATGACCTGTTTGAGCTGATTGGGGTCCGCCGCAATCTCTGGCAATCCATCTTCAAGGTCGATTTTTTTGCGGATCGAATTTTGTAATGTGCCCTTAAACAGGACCAGAGTTTCACTGAGAAGCCGATTGATATTCACCTTTTTTAACTGCGATTTGTTCAAACGGGCAAATTGAAGAAAATCCGAGATGATGCTGTCCAGACGTTTTGTTTCTTCGCAGATAATCTCCATCAGTTCCCTGTTCTCTTCTTCCAGATCGAGACCGTTCTGCAGGACCTCTACCGATGTGTTGATCGCTCCCAGAGGATTTCTGATTTCATGAGCGATCGCGGCTGCCAACTCCCCGATGGCGGCCAGATGTTCGGTACGACTGAGTCGTTTCTGAAGATCCCGGATTTCCGTGACATCTGCGAGAGACGCCAGTGTGTTGGTGGAGTTTAAGATGGGATTGAGCACCAGGTTGACATCTTTTTGGTTGCCCTCCCTGTCCAGAAATGTGCATTCGAAATTTCTGGGTTTGTATTCACTGAATGAATCCTGGGTATATTCCAACACCGTTTTTAATCGATTGCGATCCGGCGGTGTGAAAAAATCGGTGAATTTTTTTAATCCTTCCAGATCCTCACGGGCGAAACCGCTCAGGTGCTCAAACTGTTTATTGACCATTGTGAGGGCTTCATCGCGATCGATCAGGGTAAACGCAGTACCCGCATATTTGAAGAGCATGCGATACTTTTGTTCAGATTCTTTCAGACGCAGGGTGCCTTCATTGATACGTTTTTCCAGAGACAACGCGTAGGTTCTCAGGTTGTCTCTGGATTCCCTGAGTAAATCGGTCACCTGAAGCAATGAGCGAGCCATCGAGCCAACTTCATCGCGTCGTCTGAGGTCCTCCTTTTCGGGATAGACGAGCTGACCGGCTGCCAGCTTGGCGGTTGTCTGTTGCAGACGATGTATGGGATCTAAAATGTTTTTAATGACGATAGTCATCCAACCCGCAAAGACCAGCATGGGTAAAAATCCCATGGCAATGGCAACCGGAATCCACTTTTGGATGGTTTTGAAAAGGCGCCTTGAATTCACCATTGCAATAAAGGTGCCCGCACGGTGATCATCATTGCCGATTGTTCCGGCCTGATACCCTGTGGAGTCTTTGCCGTCAGTATACAGAGGGTGCAGGGCTGCAAAGTGTTTACCTCTGTTTTTATCCACCCTTTCTGTCCAATACATCCCTGACAAGCCAGTGGCATGATTTCGCAATTGTAGGTCCAGCAGGAAAGGGCTTTCATCCTGAATCCACGTCGTCCCGTGTTGATCCAAAAGCCATACGCCTTCAATATCTCGTTCCCGATTCCATTGCCGGATCATTTCCCGAATTTGAGTTGTGTCCTGTTGTGATAACACGGTCTCGAGTCGGTTGGCCCACATTTGCGTTCGAAACATGTGATCCTTTTTGAACTCGGTGGTAAAATAGGTCACTCCACCCCAGTAGAGCAGAAGGGCCAGCACAGCTCCCATGCCCCAGGCAAAAAGGATTGTTTGGGTCCAACTCTTTGTCTTAATCGTTGGATAAATGATATTCTCCAACAGAGAGCGAATCTGACTGTTATGCAAAGAAAAATGTTCCGGGTGTTGGGATGCGTTGGGTTTGCTGTTCCATTCCATGATGTTCTGTGTCTGACCGTTTGGTTGTACGCATGTCAACCCCAAAAACCTGATAACGACAGATGGTTTCTATCCGGTATTTTGGATAGACGACACCAGGGTCTAGATCCTCTTTTGATGTTCTGACCGATGAAATCAGATGCAGTGCCTAGAAGCTAGTCGATGGGCAATAAAGATTGCAGATGCGGTAGGAGCGTTACGATGAACGCTTGATCATTCGTTGCGGTTCGTTTTATTGTCTGTTATCTCGCCCGTCCCACTGTTTCTGCCTTTGACTTTTGTGAACCTGGCAGATCTCTTCATCCCTCATGAAATTCCCAACGGTTAACCTGGATTCCCATAATCCCGGCTTACCGCCTGATCCTTTATCGACAGGGTACTCGTGCCACAACATTGCAAATCGAGGATTGACTCGCCTCTGCCACTACGTCAATTGGGAATTTATGAAGAAAAATATTTTGGACTCGAGTCAGAGTTCCAAAAAGATGCAGCAACATTTAAATCACTTAAAAATATATCATTAATTAAAGAAATGCAAGTGTTATTTTTCAAAGTACTCTTCCAGGGGATCGGAACAATTCCCTGGAACGGATCGTGTGGATGGTCTTGGATTAAAGTGTATAAAAACAGTTGTTAGGATTGTGCATTGTCTGGATGTCGGGTTGCAATCCGTGACAATTCGGAGGGTTGGGAGGCAACGTAGGATGTCCAGACCCATGTTTTTCAAAAGAAGTTTGCGGCTCTGGTCAAACAAGAGGCCGGCGATTCGACCGGCCTCTTGTTTGATGAGGAGTGGATTGTTTTGTTGTCTTATCTTGTCCGGCTAGCGGATAAACAGAGTGCACAGACGTGCGGAAATCAATCATTAGAGTTTTCAGAGACGACCGCATGAGTGACACTGCCATTTCTGGGGCGCAAGCCGTGTTTTTTAATTTTAAGATGTAGGTTTTGGCGTGGCATTCGTGCCAGCTTTGCTGCCTGTGAGACATTGCCGCTGGTCCGTTTCAACAAATTGCGAACATACTCGCGTTCGAACAGCGTCTTTGCTTCTGCATAGGGAAGAAACTGGCTGTTGTTGATATAATTCATTTCCTTGATTTGTAAAAAGTCCTCTGGCAGCTCAGAAGGAGAAATCCAGTCCGAATCCGAGAGCGCAATCAGACGTTCTATAACATTTTCAAGTTCGCGCACATTGCCTTTCCAGGGCTGTCTTTTGAGAATATCAATTGTTTCCGGTTTGAGATATATGCCTAGGTGACTGTGTTTTTTTGAATAGATGTTTACGAAATGTTTGATTAAAACCGGAATGTCTTCGGGACGTTCTCTGAGGGGGGGGACTCGAAGAGTGATGACGTTAAGTCGGTAATATAGATCCTCGCGAAATTCGCCTTTGCTCACGAGGTCTTTAATATCCCGATTGCTGGCTGCGAGAACCCGTGCATTGGATTTCAGAACATCGGTTCCTCCAATCCGTCGGAATTCTTTTTCCTGAAGAACTCTCAAAAGTTTGACTTGAAAAGACGGAGTGGTATCTCCGATTTCATCCAGAAAAATGGTTCCTTTGTTGGCACTCTCAAAATATCCCTTGTGAGTGCGGTAGGCCCCTGTAAAGGATCCTTTTTCATGACCAAAAAGAGTACTTTCCAATAGAGTGTCAGGAATACCCCCGCAATGAACGGCGACAAAATTTTGATTTTTTTGCGGACTCAGCGAATGAATGAGTCGCGCTACCACTTCTTTACCGGTACCTGTGTCTCCGGAGATTAATACGGTAGAGTCTAACGGTGCGATTTTATAGATCAATTTTTTCAGGTCCATCATCGTTTTGCTTTGTCCCACCATCTGGCAGTTTCCTGTCTCCGCATCCGTGACATGTCGATGGATACGGGATTTTTCACTCTCCTGTCGCTGGAAGAAAGCGTGGATGGTTCTTGCCACATTCGACGGATCTCCAATGGGTTTTTCAATAAAATCGTCAGCGCCCAGTTTAATACAATTGATCAATTCGTCAGTCGTTGCCTTGCCGATTAACAATAACATCAATTTATCGTTAAGGGCCTTGATGTCTTCGATAACATCCTTGATGTTGGATTTGAGGAGATCATAGTCCAGTACCACACCATCGATCGATTTCAAATCGTTCAAAAGACTCACACCATGTGAGAGATCGTCTACCGAGATGATTTCGAACTCTGTGGTGTCTAGATTTTCGGAGACAAACTTTTCGATGGTGTCTTCTTGTTCAATAATCAAAAGAGATCTCTTCATAGCTCCGCGTCCCTGTTTTTCATTCCTCGTTCCATTTTTTACCGTTTCAGATTGTTTCGATTGTGCATTTGCAAGCATTGTGCCTGAATGTGATGATTTGAGAAAAAATGCTCTGTCTAAAAAACAGTGGCTTGAGTTGGGCAAAACGTGTGTCGTGCCGGACGCCACAATGTATTGTTACTTTGATGCCACAAGTTTGTGGCGACAGGTGACCATTGGGTTTTTAACCGTTGATCAGCGATTACCATTGATAGAATGGCCGGAAAATTGTATTTTAGGGCCGCAACCATTCCGGAAAGGAAGTATTTTTATGAAATGTCTACACGTCTCCGATACACATCTCGGCTATTCCGAGTATAATCGTATCGATCCGGAGAGTGGAATCAACCAGCGCGAACAAGATTTTTATAACGCCTGGTACCAGGTGGTCGAGGGCGTGGAACAGCATCGACCGGATATTGTCATCCATGCGGGAGACCTGTTTCATACTCCTCGTCCCAGTAACAGGGCCATTCGGGTTGCCATGGAGGGAATTCAGCGAATCAGTCAAAAGGGTATACCATTTGTTGTTGTGGCGGGCAATCATGAGACGCCGCGTATCTCCCGAACGGGCTCTATCTTTGAGACCCTTGACCTTTTCGATAATGTTTATACGGTATACAAGGGGGGATATGAACGTCTGCGCTTTGAAGGAGTGGATTTCCATTGCATCCCCCACTGTTCTTTGACCGAGGACCTTGACCGGGCCATCGATTCTATCGCGTTTGATGCTGAGGCACAAGCCGATGTTCTGATTACGCATGGTGCCTGGACCGGAAAAGAGACGTTTGGTATGGGGGAATTTAATGAACAACGAATTCCCGACCTGGAGGGCAGAGTCAATCGCTCTTTTTCCTATGTGGCTTTGGGGCATTATCATCGGCCGGTGGCCATTCGGCATCATATTCGTTATTGTGGTTCTACAGAACGCACGAGTTTTAATGAACACAATTCCGATTGTGGCTATCTTTTGGTCGATTTGTCGACGCAGATCTACCAATATCAATCCATTGCTACCCGCGTCATGAAGCAGTTACCGCCTCTGGTGTGTACCGGTCTTACCGCGCAGGACATTTATGATCGACTCGAGGCCATGATGAACCCGGATTTTTCGGGAGCCTTGCTCAAACTGTTTTTGACTGATATTGAACCGCACACGTTTTTAAAGCTGGATGTGACTGCCATCGATAGAATTTTTTCCGATGTGTTTTATCTTGAAAGACAATTTTCTCTGGCTAAAGATAATCATTCGCGTGTTGCCCAACACGCCCGTATCGAATCCTTGCCAATGGAATTCGCCCGCTATCTGGAGGTGGAGGACAATGTCGAGCTGGATAAAGACAAACTCCTACGACTGGCCAGTGGATATCTTGAGGAGGGCGACCTGGAATAGGTCAAGGTGTTGAGGGTAAGACGGTGTTCAGCATAGGGTGAATATGGTCATCAAACGATTAAAACTTGTAAATTATCGACGGTTCAGAATGCTGGATCTGGAATTCCCGCAGAATATCATTGGGATTCTG
>CAYPUH010000259.1:0-6635 GCA_964413725.1 uncultured Cytophagia bacterium | reverse complement strand
GAGGAGAGCCGCCCTTTGCTGTTCAGGGTTGCAAACGACTCAATCTCTTCGCCTCTCGTGCTCTTGTTCTGCCCCCCTCTTTATGGGGCTGGATTTATCCATCGCGTTGTTTACTGCGGGAGTGGGTACGCTGTTGTTTCATGTGATCACAAAATCGATGGTTACGGTCTTTCTGGCCAGTTCCTTTGCGTTCATTGCCCCGATTCAGGTCGGTATCCAGCAATACGGTATGGGTGCCACCCTGGGGGGCTAGCTTCAGCCGGTCTGGTTCCGGATCCCCTGGATCGCAGCCGCTGCGGAAGGCTCTTTCGAATTCCCGGTTATCCTGACCGATCGTCCTTGGGTAGGGACCCTTGTCATGGAATCATTCTGGAGAGCGTTCACGGCTGAGAACACAAATAATAGTGAATCGTGAGGTGATTATGGATACTTTTTTCAAACTGAAAAAAAATCAGACATCTGTCAAGACAGAAGTCATTGCGGGTCTGACAACGTTTCTCGCCACAATGTACATCATTGTGGTCAATCCATCGATTCTCAGTGCCTCCGGTATGCCGTTCAGCGGTGTTTTGACAGCAACGGTGCTGGTCAGTGCATTTAGCAGCATTATGATGGGGCTCTATGCCAACAATCCCATCGTCATCGCACCCGGTATGGGATTGAATGCCTTTTTCACCTACTCTGTGGTCAAAGGAATGGGAGTGGATTTTACAACCGCTTTGGGTGCCGTTTTCTGGTCAGGTATCATTTTTCTTTTGTTATCGATATTCAATATCCGGACCCGGATTGTCAAGGCCATTCCCAAACAAATTCGCTATGCCGTCGCCGCTGGTATCGGCGTGTTTATTTCACTGATCGGATTTGCAAATGCCAACTTTATCATTTCGGATCCTGCCACCATCATCGGCATTGGTACTCTTGATTCCATCGTGGTCACGTTTCTGGTGGGATTGCTAATCACCTCTGTCCTGGTGGTAAAACGCGTAGGCGGGGCGCTGATTTTTGGAATCATTCTGACGACACTTTTCGCCATACCCATCGGACGGCTGTATGGTGATGCCTCTGCAATCAATTTTGGTGTTCCGACCCTGGTGACCTGGAAGGGTATACTGGCGGCTCCAGATTTTTCGGTATTTTTTGCCATCGACTTTGCAGAATCGATCAAGCTGGCCATCTGGCCCATTATCTTTGCATTTCTCTTTACCGATATGTTCGATAGTCTGTCCACCTTTATCGGTGTCGCGGAAGCGGCTGATCTCACAGACGAGGAAGGGGAACCCAGACATATCAAAGAGTCCCTCATCGTCGATGCCGTTTCCACCATGATTTCCGGCTTGTTCGGAACCAGCTCCGGAACCAGTTATATCGAATCTGCTACCGGTATCGAGGAAGGTGGACGAACCGGACTGACGGCCGTGGTTGCTGGTCTAGCCTTTTTGCCCTTTATCTTCCTCTCCCCTCTGCTGTCTATCATCCCCTCTATCGCCACCGCACCGGCTCTCGTCCTCGTCGGTGTCTTTATGATGAAACCGGTGTTAAAAATCAATTGGACCCAATTCGATGACGCCATTCCGGCATTTCTGGCCCTGGTCCTGATCCCTCTGACCTATTCGATCACTCAGGGTATTATCTGGGGATTCTTGAGCTGGACCGGGATCAAACTGGCCATCGGGAAAACGCAAGATATCACGCCCATGCTTCTCATCATCGACGCCTTTGCGATTTTGGCTCTGGTGGTGTAATCCATATTAAAAAGGATTGTTTGCCTGTGGCGAACAGTCCTTTTTTCCTCTCAGGCTCCGGACAAAACCTGTCATCTCCCTGTATTCCCCTTCAGGCTGCGCCTCCCGGTACCCCAAACCATGATGAGCAGCAACCCGCTCAAGTCCGGATAGAAAATGTGTGTTGCCGGGATCAAAAATAGCATCAACACAAACCCGATATATCCACTCGGCAAACAATTCGTTCCGGTGATCAGCGGTCGTAACCGGATGAAGAATCAGCGGGTCGTATTACGAACAGAGTCGAGCGATTGCATCAAAAAATCCAGGTCCACCTGAGCCGTTTCCCAGGCCTTCAGATCATTCTCCAACTGAGAGGAGACCTGATGGTATTGTGTTTGGAGAGTTGCTGCTTTGGTGCCATCCTGGTAGGTTTCCGGTTGCGCCATCATGTGTTCCAGCATCGTCTTTTCCTGCTCCAGAGAGTCGATACTTTGTTCCAATCTCTGGATCTCGGTCTCCAGGTGTTTTCGTTTTGAGCTGACAGCATGCCGGGCGTTTGCTTCGGCGCGTTTTTGTTCCCGCGACTTGCGTCCTCCCGAGGTATCCCGGGGTTTTGAGACGTTCTGATCGGGCTCTCGGTTCTGCAGATAATCCGAATAGTTTCCTTCATACGTACGAATCCGATAGTCTTTGATCTCGATAACCCGGGACACCATCTGATCGAGGAAATAGCGATCATGAGAAATCAGCAACAGGGTCCCATCAAAATGGATCAGTGCATGTTCCAATGCACATCGCGAACGTGTGTCCAAATGGTTCGTGGGTTCATCCATAATCAAAAAATTGACGGGTGACAGCAGAATCTTGGCCAGAGAAACCCGGGCCTTTTCTCCTCCCGAGAGAGCTTGAATGGGTTTATAGACATCATCGCCATGGAACTGGAATACACCGAGGATATCCCGGACACGGGGGTGATGAATCGGAGCGGCATGAGAGGCGACCTCTTCCATTACGGTGGCAGTACTTTCCAATGCATCGATCTGATGCTGTGCATAGTAACCGATACGAGTTCTCTCCCCCAGTCGGATCACACCTCTATCCGGTTGCAGTTCCAGGGTAATGAGACGGGTCAGAGTGGTCTTGCCCGCCCCATTCACCCCCACCAGCGCTACTTTTTCTCCGCGATACAGGTCGAGATCGATATGCTGCAACACCGGATTTGTGTCATACTGAAAGGAGAGATCATCTATATGCAACACATGCTGATAGCTCGGCGTTTCCACATGAATTTCAAATGCAAAACCGGTTTCAGCAGGTGGAATCTCGACGTCCTTTAGCTTTTCCAGTCGCTTGATACGACTCTGGACCTGAGACGCTTTGGTGGCTTTATATCGAAAACGATCGATAAATCGTTGCAACCGTTCACGCTCTTCCTGGATTTGTCGGGCCTCTTTGAGTTTTTGCTCGCGATTCTGCTGTTTTTGTTCCTCATAGTCGTGAAAATGACCGGTATAATGTGTCAATTGACCCCACTCGAGTTCCAATATCTCCCGGGCAAGCCGCTCGATAAAAAAGCGGTCATGAGAGACCAATAGCATACTTCCACTGAATTCCTGTAAATAGTCCTCCAACCATTCGAGAGCTGGCAAATCCAGATGATTGGTGGGCTCATCAAGTAGCAACAACTGAGGTTTTTGCACCAGGATTCTGGCAAGATAGACACGCATTCTCCATCCGCCACTGAGTTCTTGCAATGGGCGGTTCATGTCCGGTTCCCGAAATCCAAGCCCACTCAGGATCGCCTTAGCCTCGGCTTCCAGCTGATATCCTCCCAACATCTCGAATTGATGTTCCAGACTGCCCAGTTTTTCAAGTTTTTCACGATCCTGACCGGACGAGCCACTCAGCGCATCACGAATTCCGGCGATAGAATGTTGAATATCCATCACATCGGGACGTCCCTGCAAAACCGTGGCCAGCAGACTAGAGTGTTCCAGGGCCAGTTCTTCCTGGGGGAGGTAGCCGATGCGATAGTCTTTGGGCACGATAAAGAACCCTCCCTCGGGGTGCAGTTCTCCCGTGATCAAACGCAACAACGTCGTCTTGCCCGATCCATTAGGGCCAATCAGAGCGACTCTGGAACCGGGATTAATCACTGCGGAGACGTCATCCAACAAAAGTCGGGTACCAATCGAGTAACGGATATCTTTAATCTGAAACATATTTCTGGATTCCACCTGCGGTTTTTCTCTAAAGGGTCATTTGTAGCATCTACTTGACAACCTGTATCCTACCCGCCACAACTATCATCTCCCTACTCTGGTTAAACAGCCTTTCATCCTGCACTGCGGAGACGATTCATTCCATCCCTCATCGTTTGCATTGCTTTGCCCGCCGCACCGGTTTCAATGGTTGGGGGCAACGATTGATCCGGACCAAAACATTTCCAGGAACGGACCATGCGATCTATGGAACTGATTATACTGAACTTAAAGAGAACGAGCTAATAGCATGGATTCCGCTATTCCAAGGGATTTGACGATCTCCTGCTCGGACACAAAACGAGTGTCGGGTACGAAACTCAATTTCCGAATCCTGAAAAGAGAGTACCTTCAACCATAAAAAAATATACGATAAACAGGCAATATTGGCAAATTATTTGCAAACATTGCATTGATTCATATTTTTCATTAGTCTATATTGGACAGGATCTGTTTACACTGCAATTTGAACCAAAGAGGATCAATATGAAATATTTTATCATCTGGATACTTTTTCTGGGATGGGTTGCGAGCCTCTGGAGCGCCACACTGAGTGGCCGGATTCGGGACTATCCAAAAGAGACTCTCTACCTGACCGGACGAAAAGGCCTGAACCAAACGCTTTTGGACTCAAGTCGAGTGGATTCACAAGGCCGATTTCAGTTCACAAATCTGGATAGCCTCCCGAGAGGTTTTTATTCTCTTGCCATTCCGGGTCACCGCTTCAGTCTCGACTTTATCTGGGATCAGTATTCCTTTGTCCTGACGACCGATTTTGCCGCTTTGACCGACAGTGTTGAATTCGAGAATTCGATGGAAAACACACTGTATGTGAGTTTTACCCGAAAGAACGAGATATGGCAGAAGCGGTTGCGTTTGATCAGAGACTTGTACAAACTCTATCAACAGGATACGGTGCAGACCTCTTTTAAATCCCATTTGCTGGAGGAATACGACCAGCTGGAAACCAGAAGGATGCAGACCATTCGCAACCTTTCGCAGCGTTATCCCGATATGATTCTAACGCGGTGGTTACTGATGGCATTGGTTCCCGATCGTGTCAGTCATCCCCATGGGGCTCAATATTCAGACCGCGCGGCGTTCCTCAAAGATCACTATTTTGACACCATTGATTTTCAACAGACGTGGCTGGTCAAGACGATATTATTTCCGCGCTAACTCGTCGACTATATGAATCTGTATGATAATACCACATCGTCCTTGACCAAGGCCGTCGATCATATCTTTTCCCATACCCTTGCAAATGATACACTCTATGAATTCACCCTTGAATTCCTCCTCGACTATTTTGAGCGTCGGGGCCGGGATGAAATGACATTATACATAACAGACACCTATGGTCTGACGGGGTGTGAAAATGAAGAGCTGGCCTCGAGGCTTCAGGATACCAAAGCGGTTCTTGAAACTCTGCAACCGGGCAAACCGGCGCCGGAATTCCGTCTGGAGACAATGTCCGGAGACACATTGGCATTGTCGGAAATCGATGCCAGCCACATAGTGGTATATTTTTGGGCCAGTTGGTGTGGACACTGCCAGAGGGCCATTCCAGCCCTAAAATCTCTCTATCGGACCTATCACTCGAAAGACGTAGAATTTATCGGCATTTCCATCGACGAGGACCGTCAGGCGTGGCTATCCTGGTTAAACGCCGACAAGATGCCCTGGATTCATCTGCGAGCGGAGAACAGCTGGCATTCCAAAGTTCTGGAGCGCTATCATATTCAATCCACACCGTCCTACTATCTGCTGGGACCAGGGAAAAAGATCCAGGCCAAACCGCGTCATGTGCAACAGCTGGAACATGAACTCGAGCAACAAATGGGACAGGGCTCCTAGAGATCCCAGGGCTGTTCAGCCTCCCTGGATTGTTTGGAGGCCCTTTTCATGAGAATCTCGTGAAAATTATAAATCTCTGTATCGGAATCGGGAACCCTCTGCACATAGCGTCCATCGGAAAGCAGATCCCAGGTAAGGCGATTGTCTTTGAGAGCAGCTTCGAGTGTTTTGATGAGCCGATTCTTTAACTTTTTTTCCGTGATCGGTACGATAGCTTCCACTCTGTCGGTCAGATTCCGGCGACGCCAATCTGCACTCCCGATAAACACCTCCGGTTCTCCATTGTTATGGAAATGAAAAATCCGGTCATGTTCCAGAAATCGTCCAATGATACTGATTATACGAATATTTTCGCTGATTCCGGGCAATCCGGGCCGCAGTCGGCTGTGTCCCCGGACGATCAGGTCGACCTCCACGCCTTCTTTCGACGCCTGGTATAGTTTTTGAATCATTTTGACATCATCCAGGGCATTCATCTTGGCGAGTATCCGGCCGTTCCCCTTTTCCTTTTCCCATTGTATCTCACGATCGATCAAATCATAAAACCGGCTTCGCATATTCTTTGGAGCGATTAAAAATTTATGATAATGCTGGTCGGGTGCATGGCCGGTCAGGTAATGAAACAGATTGATAATATCCTTCCCGATTTCAGGGTTGCAGGTCAAGTAGCCAAAGTCGGTATAAAGCCGGGTGGTTTTCGCATGGTAATTACCGGTACCGACATGACAGTAGGTTCTGGGATGATCTTTTTCTTCGCGAATCACCAAAGTAACTTTGCAGTGTGTTTTAAGAC
>CAYPUH010000258.1:1287-6705 GCA_964413725.1 uncultured Cytophagia bacterium | reverse complement strand
GGATTACCGCAAACCGGAGCAGAGGCGTCTCGAGTATGTTCTGTTCGAAACCACTGCCACACCGTCTGACAGTCAGGAGATCTATGAGCAGGCAGAAGAGCTGATGGAAGAGGCGCGTCAGGAGGGCAATTTTGAAGAGTTGGCTCGTATTTATTCCCAGGACGCGGGGACGGCTGAAAAAGGTGGCGATCTGGGTTTCTTTGGTCGTGGATCCATGGTAAAATCCTTCGAAGAGGCCGCTTTTGCGGCATCTCCGGGTGAGATTGTTGGACCTGTGGAAAGTCGATTTGGTGTGCATGTAATCAAAGTTGAAGATCGCCGCCGCAAGGATGGTGAGGTTGAGGTCAAGGCACGTCATATTCTTTTAAAATACGAGGCCACACCTCAGACCCGCGAAGCACTTCGTGAAGAGGCGGCCTATATCAGTGAATTTGCCAAAGAAACCGATTTTCGAACGGTGGCAGAGTCCGAGGGGGTAGAAGTACAGAGCACACCGCCCTTTGGTCTGGAGGACTATATCCCGCAACTGGGGATGGAACCCAGTGTAAACCGGTTTGCATTTCGAAGTAAAGAGGGAGAGGTGAGTCCTGTGATGCAAATCGAAAAGGGTTTTTTGGTGTGCACCGTTGCCGAGGTGATCGACGAACACATCGAGCCGATGGATGTGGTACGGAATCAGATTGTCTCAAAATTGACACAACAAAAGCAAAAAGAACGTGCTCGTGAAGAGGCGATGGCTGCTTATGAGCGGCTGCAATCGGGTATAGCTTTTGACGATGTGGCGCACCAGGACAGTCTAAAGATCCAGACCACCGAACGGTTTGGGTATGCTCCCTATATCCAGGGTGTGGGAGAAGAACCGCGATTCGCGGGCGCCGCCTTTGCTTTGGATGAGGGCGAGTTTTCCAAACCCGTTGAAGGCACGCGCGGCTACTATATCATTCAGCTGCTAGAGCGGGATGAGTTTGACGAACAACAGTATGCCAACATGAAGGAGGCTCTCAGACAACAGCTGATGGCCCGGAAAAAGCAGATGATGTACGCACGCTGGTATGAAGAAATGAAGGAACAGGCAGATATCAAAGATTTCAGAACCCAGTATCTGTAAACCCTGAACGCCCCGGACAGAATCGCCATTCCGGAACGGGGCACTCTTACGATTGCGTCAAGGTGTTTGTCCATTGCGGACAGACACCTTTTTTTATTGGGTCCCGTAGATGTTCTGGTCTAAAAACGCCCTTTTAATCCCACGGTAAAGGTGCGCATGGGCATCAGGTTGCTTTCCATGGGAGTATAATTGTACTGCAACAGGTTGTCGACACCGGCTTGGAGAATTGTTTTGCCGAATTCTAAGGATCCGCGGATATCCACAAATTTCATGGGGACGCGTTCATTGATCGGATAGACCTTAACCTCTTCGATCTTACTTGCATAACGATAATTTGCCTCCAGGCGTACCCTTCCCGTCTGCAGGCTGGCCTTGACTGTCGCCAGTATATCCGGTCGATATGTCAGCGGTTCATCCCATCTCAGGTTCTTGTGTTCCATCACGGTGGTACTTGCCTCCAGCCCCGGGACCCAATCCCATCCCCAAAGCCGTACCGGACGAGAAAATGTGGTGGTGGTTTCGATTCCCCGAATCCGCGCCCGTGGAATATTGCGAAATTGAATCTGTCCTCGTATCAGGTCGAGGTGAGCCTCTATCAGTTCCCAATACTCGGTATTGAACAGAGAAAGGTCGATACTCCAGTCCTGGGTTACATATTGTTTTACCCCGACTTCATAGGCCCAGGAGGACTCGGATTTCAGGTCGGGATTGGCCAGAATTTTAAAATTCATGACCGTCAGTTCAAGGAACCGTTCCACAATAGTAGCGGCACGAAACCCGCTCCCCACCGACCCCCTAAAGTGGGTGGTGGACCAGGGGGTCCAGTGTAATCCGAGTCGTGGACTGAACAAGTCTTCTCTGGGACCGTTTTCCAGTTGATAGCGATCGTAACGCAGTCCGCCGGTCAGTTTAAGATTCTCCCGGAGATCCCACTCGTCCTGCACGTAGGGACTGATGAAATACCCCCTATGGTCGCCAAAATATTCTGTACTTCCGGCATCCAGTTGAAACTGAATACCGGAGGTGATCAGGTGATTGGATGAGGGAATGTAATCGATCTGAAGTTCAGCTCCCTGTCCCACTGCCGGTTTAAATCCCGCATCCGGTCCGAATTGGTTGCCCATGAGAGTTCGGACCACAGACGCCCTGACGTTCAGCCCCAGGTGAGGAGACAATGGGATGGAAATTTTGGTATAGGCATTGATTTGATTGGTGGTCGCCCGGTTATCCAGATTGCCGGAATCAACCTCGTATGGATCATTCTGACCTTTCCACTGCACGAAAAATCCACGTTTTACATGACTGTAGGCGGTATATCCCTGCCAGCGGATACCATTTTCAAAGCGATAATCCAGTTTGGCGGTCAGATTGTATTTTAACGCATCCCCCAGTTCGGTATAACCGGTGGAGGAAAGACGTCCGGCGGAGAGCCGGAGTCCCAATTGTTTGATTTGTCTGCTATAGCTGACATCGGTTCGGGTGTACATCAGTCTGCTATGGTCGGTCCATTTCCACTCATCATAATAGGGATCGTCATATTTTCCCGCTGAGATCGAGAGTTGTAACCGGCCTTCCGGGGCCGGATCCCGGGTGATGATATTGACCACGCCTCCCAACGCCGAGGCTCCCCATAATGTGGAGCCGGCACCTTTGAGGACTTCAATCTGTTTGATATCCATCGGCGGGAGCATATCCCAGTTGAATTCTCCCGTATCACTGGCATATACCGGCACCCCGTCCAGCAGGAGCAGTACCTTGTTTCCCGCTCCAAAGGTATAGCCCGTAGATCCCCGTATATTGATTTGATTGCCGATAAAATGGACACCCGGTGCGGTTTCCAGGGCCTGAACCAAATCGACCGGATTGCGTTGCTGAATCTCCTGGGCAGATACCACAGAGAGAGAAACGGTACTTTCGTCCAGCGTCTGTTTGGTTTTGCCGGCCAGTACCACGATGGGATCGGTTTCGATGGTGGTTTCTTCCAGTGCACAGTCGATGCGGGTGGTGTCCGACGCGGAAATACGAATCGATTCGAGTATCCTGGAGCGATACCCCATCATCGAAACACGGATATTGTAGACACCGGTGGGAATTCCCGAGACCCGGATCCATCCATCCGGTCCCGCACTGCCGCCGCGGACGGTTTCAAGAATCTGCAGGTTGGTTCCTGGAAGGGGCGTTTGGGTTTTCTGGTCATAGATTCGTGCGAGAAGACTGCCGGAAGGGGCGGCAAGCCCCCGGGAGACGAAACATCCGGCGAACACGAGTAAACAGGACAGGGACCATCTGAGCCGTTGATGATGTACAAACCTCATGTGTGGATATATCCTTGTCATCAGGGAGTCTCCATACGGGACCAGTCTACAGAGATATCCGCGCCGGTAACGATTTCACCCGGAGCCAGGCTGAACTGGCCGGGGTGCCCCGGCGTGTTTGGATCCTCATAGATCCCCACAGTTTTAAATTCGGTCAAAGAGGCATGCTCGGGAAGCCAGTAGACCGCGATGAAACCGGTCTCTCCACTTCGTACCGGCAGACTGAACCGGTAGGGGTTGGTATCGATGCTAAAGTCTATGGACTTTAACCAGGCCAGAAAGTGAATATTCTCTTTCGGTTCGAACTGAAACGCTGCAATCGCTGTGGCCAGCGTGTTGTCCGGAAAGGGGCCGTTAAAGGTAATGGTTCCCTTGATCGTGGCATCCCGTTGCACCCGGCTCCAGTTGGCACGCAGGGTCCGCTCCACGATCGGCTCGGAGGCGTCCAGGTCAAAGCCCAGCGGCATCAGTTGGTTGAATGGATCCAGTGGCAGGGATAAAATGTCCGCGAGATTGGATTTGGAATCCTTGCTATACCACCAGAGTGCATAGCTGTCATAGTGGCCATAGGGCAAGTCCAGTTCTGTGACCACCGTATCCTGGTCGACAGGCAGCGAATTGGGACTTTGGTAGAGCTCGTTGATCGCGTGCGGAGGAAACTGGGGTGCGACCACCAGATAGACGCCCTGTGTGTCCGAGGGTGGATCGCCACGAAAGATCACCCGAACGCGCAGCTTGCCGGGCAGTGGCGAGATCCCGTGATCCATTGAACAGGTGGTAAGGAATCCGACACCGAGGGTCAGGGCGATCAACCAAAGCGAATATTTTTTTAAACCAGGCCTTTTCATGGGAAAGGTGAGTATCCTTATTTTAACAGCATCACTTTGCGGTGCGCGGTATAGCGATCGCCGATCATCTGTACGATATACAGACCCGACGCAACTTCCTGTCCGGTGCTGTTTCTGCCATTCCAACGGACCTGATGGGAACCGGCTGCAAAACGGCGGTCCGTGATCGTGGCAATGTTTCGACCCTTGATATCCAGAATCTGTATGGTCACATTGGATTGTACCGGCAACTGGAACCGGATGCGGGTGGATTGATTGAACGGGTTGGGAAACCCGGGCAACAATCGGTATTCCCGCGGCCGGGCCTGAGGTTGTTTTTCGACGTCGGTGACGAGTCTGGATTCCACCGTCACAGGATGGGACAAATGGCGGGCCAGCTGTTCCGCCAGATCGGTGGTTTGATTTTTATCCACAAAGTAAGCGGTGAAATCGAGGGACAGATCCACCGCACTGTTGGAGGGGCGTCCCCGGAATGCCAGTCCAAAATCCCCATAAGAGACTTTATCCCCGGTATCCGATCCGATGACCCACTCGCTGTCAGCCTGACTCCCTGATGTGTAGGAATAGCCGGTGTCATCGTATTGATAGAGTTGGTCATCATCATGATAGTAAAAATTGATATGATCCCATCCGGTTTCCATAAAGGATGACCAGGTGAACAAAGTACCCTGATTACCTGTGACCAGAGTCCATTCTGCCAGCGGACCTTCCTGTGGCAGGGTCACCTTGTCGTCATACACATCAGGCTGACCATCTACAGGCAGTCCGGAGTTAAAGGCATTGGAGAGCGTCATGCCGCTGGCGTTGGCGTTGAGATCCCATGACTGACGCAGGTACTCCAGTTCCACAATAATTTCTGCAGGGGTATTCAATTCATCTTTCAGATCTTCCGGATCGAGGCTGGCTCCCCCGCTGACCGTTCCCATGTGTGGATAGAAAAAGGCTTTGACAAAAAATCGGGTATAGGGGATGGTTACACCACCGATACGGAGCGTCATGCGGACTTCCCGTACCACCCGAACGACGGGTGTGTCGGTATAGGAACAATACACCGAGTTGGGATAGACATACAAAAACGTTTCGTTTCCCGAGGGTACCACACCATCCTGGCCCAACGCAATGATCAGGCTGGGTCCCAATTCCATGT
>CAYPUH010000258.1:0-1187 GCA_964413725.1 uncultured Cytophagia bacterium | reverse complement strand
AGGGGATCCTGGAAGGCGAGTTCCAGACGATCGTGGGTGCGGGCCTCGGCATTTTCGATCCAGGAATCGTCCGGAGCACGATCACCCAGATCCTGAACCAGGAAAACCAGTTCATCATAGGCGTCGAGAGAGGGATCGGTGTCCTGGAAGACATAATCGGGGTTGGTATTGGTCTGGGCATAATAGTGACGCTGATCGAGACCCTCCACATCCAGCAGCACCCGTTCATCGATTTGAAAGGGAATCATTTCCCAGGTTCCGGAGGAGCTGTCGTAGGAATAGACAAATAATTCTGAACAGGGAACGCCCATCATCGGGCTGATCTTGCCACCTCTTAATACGATGGGATCATAGGGCCTGGACTCTGACAATGATGAGGCCATTGCCGTGTCGACCCCTCCCAGAGAGGTGAAAAGCATGCAAAGCACGATACCGGTACGAAACATAACAGGTTTCCTCTGACAAATTAGCGGTTGCGTGCCTCGATGGGCACATATGGGCGCTCTATGTCTCCATTTACTCCGATGAGACAAAAGTGTTCCCAAAGGTTTACGGTGGAACAGACATGTTTGGGGATGATCATCACATAGTCGCCAATGGACGGTTGATGAGAAGAGGTTGTGTCGAGTACGGTATGTTCCTCACTCCATCGTACGATTTTGCTATTTTCCAGGCTCACAAGATCCGGCACTCCCTGATCGATGGACCAACGCTTATGACCGAGGTTGAGCGTCGCGGTGTTGGAAGAGATGTCGATCACCTGTGCCAGAATCACCGCTGCGGGCTGAAAGGCCTGTGACATGATCTCCATGGAGGTGCTGTCGAAATAGATCCAGGTGCCGGGTGAGATGAGAATGCGTTCCGGGGACAGTGTCTTGCGCAGGGAATCCAGATCATGGAGAGCGCTGGGAGTGCCGGCAGCCATTACCCGGGGAATCCGAATCCCTTCCGCTTCAAGGGTGGTTACGGTTTCGAGCAGGCATGCCATGCTGGTTTCCGACTCTCGCTTTTGTTGGCCCGGATCGGGATAATGATTGTGTCCGTCATAGCCATGGATGCCGCAGAGGGAAAAACGAGGAGTGCGTTGAAGCTGTCGAGCCAGAGCCAGGGCGTTTTCAGGAGGCGAGCCTGTCCGATGCATGCCCACATCGAGATCGATCCAGACCGACCAGGATCCGTCCACCTGA
>CAYPUH010000257.1:0-6712 GCA_964413725.1 uncultured Cytophagia bacterium | reverse complement strand
TGACCGAGGAACACGCCCGACTGTTGCGTCGCTACGCGGGACAGGTGGTGTTGCTCTATGACAGCGATACGGCAGGTTCGGCGGCGACATTGAGGGGCGCCGATTTGCTGCTGGAAAACGGACTCGACGTGCGCATTGCCGCCTTGCCAGAGGGTCAGGATCCGGATGATTATGCCCGGACTCGTACGGCGGAGGATGTGGCTGCGTTGGTAGAGGGAGCCGCTTCGTTGTTGGACTATAAAGTCCAACAACTCGACGGCAAAACCTCTGCCGAACGCGCAGAGGCAACGCGAGAGATGGTGGCATCATTGTCGCATATCTCGGACGGGATTCAGCAATCCTTTATGCTGCGGGAACTGGCGACCCGATTGGGAGTCGATGAAGGGGTGCTGTGGTCTGAATTGAGTCGTCACAAACGACCGGCCGTGCGGTCGACCCCGCAACAAACACACTCCCCTGAATCTCACCCACAAAAGAAACATTATTTTGACACCATGCGCGGATCCGCCGAACTGGGCCTGCTGCAGGTGATTCTTTCAGAACCCGAGTTGACTCCAAAAATTATGTCCATCATCACGCATGAAGACATTCGGGATTCTGAAATCGCCCGCATTTATCGCTCTATTGAAGCTGATTTGATTGACTCCAGTTCCTATCACCCCCTGCACTATCTCACTTCCATTCAGGATCCCTATATTGCCGAAAAGTTGTCCAATGAGCTGGAAAAAAGTCGATCGGCTTCCGATGGAAATGAGCTTTATGTTGCGCGCAACAATAAACCGGAGATTAAAAAACGTCTGGCATTGGATTGTATTTGGCGCCTCTTTCTGGTCAAAGTCCAGGAAGAAATTGAGGCTCTAAAGTCGACGCTGAAACACCGTCAAAGTGGGGGACGGGGGCCGGCTGAAATCATGCAACAAATACGCGAATTGCAGGAACGCGAAAAGCAGATAAAGTCGCGTCAGGTGATTGACGAGAAGCGTTTTTTCGAAGATTGAATTCGGAACGGATTTATTGGTATGCACCATCCGGTCGAAACCAATAAGCGGATTGTCGTAAACAGTGTTGTATATATCACGAAAATCTGCGAATGAATCGTTTCTTTCCTTGACTCCGTCTTTCCAGAATGCTATATTTTGTATACAGGGTTCGTCAGGGAGAACGTCTAACCCTCCTGACGGGATAACCACTGGATTCAACTGTGAATGCGATGAGAGGGAGTGGGTATGCCACGTACACTTGTACAAGATTTAAAGTTATTGGGAAAGAGTCCGGAAATTGCCCAGGTGCGTCGGGCCATCCGGAACAGTGCCAGGCATGATGTGGATGTTCTTTTGTTAGGAGAATCGGGAACCGGAAAGCGATTCGTTGCCGAACACATTCACATGCTCAGCGACAGAAAATCCGAACCCTTTGTCACGATCCCCTGTGATGCCATTGGAAAGACACTGACGGTGGACGATGTTTTTATTTCTCCCCAGGGGGGTTTTGCCGGGGGATTGGTCTATGAGGCAGGAGCGGGAACGCTTTATCTCGAACGCGCGGAGTTGTTGGACCGGGAATTACAGGATCAGTTCTACAGCTTTTTTCACCGACGGACCCCCAACACAGCCACCCCTTTTAAGGCCCGTTTGATTACAGCGATGGAACCTGAAATCGAGTCCAGACTGGAACGAAAAGAGTATCGTCAGGACTTGTTTCAGGTGTTTACACAGTTTCGTATCACCATACCCGCGTTGCGGGAACGCAAACAGGACATTCCTTTTTTGTTCACACACATTCTCGAAGAACTGAGCGAGGAATACAAAAAACCCATGCCCACGGTTCCCTATGAGATCTTTGAAGCGATTTTAGAGTATTCCTGGCCTGCCAACCTGTTTGAAATGCGCAATGTGGTCCGCAATCTGATAATCATGTCACCCGAAGGGCAACTTTCAGCCTCTTATTTACCGTTTTACAATAAACCCAATCCGCTGGAATTTCTTGCCAATATGGATTTGCCCTCAGCGGTGGCTGAAGTTGAGCGGTTTCTGATCAAAAAGGCTCTGGCGAAATATGAAGGAAATCAGTCCAAAGCCGCCCGCATGCTTCAGATTTCCGAGGCTGCGCTGCGATACAAGATGAAAAAATACAACTTTCCATCCTCACGATAGTTAGAGCATAGCTGATAAGACAACCGTCTGCCCTGACTCAGGAATTCATTGACATTGTTTTACAAAACCAATATCTTTGCCTCATTATGATTGGATCCCGGATTTAGCGTTACCAGAATCCAAACCGTACCATTTTTCTGAAATCATGCGGGTTGCGTATATCGATATGTTCACCCGAGCTGTGGCGGTATCCTATTGAATGTATTGGGGATTATTCGGCACGAAACACCAAATCGAGGCGGGTCCAATGCCGCTTTTACAACAGCAGTCACTCTCCAGGACGTGAGAAACACCATCCAAATCGTTTCAGGTCTTTGTCAACTATCAAGTCGTACTCGCTGTGACAACACAGGACAGCCCCGAATCGTCCTGTCGTACCTGGTCAATGTCATGTCTATTCAAAAACGTATTGCTGTGAGTTTCAATATCAAAGGGTCACCTGTCATTCATGAACCGTACGTGTTTTGGGAAATATTTCCGAGCTGTACGGTTGCTGCTGGTATTTAACTCGTTGGAAATGAACAATTCCTGCCGGAGGTCCTCATCGTGGATGTTCAAGACAATCAAAAAACCGTCGTCTATGGTCCGGTCCATTCGCATCAGTTGGGACGATATATCGGTATGAATCTGTTTACGACCGAAAAGGTCTACTGTCCGTTCAACTGTGTATATTGTCATCATAACCAGCATATCAAGTATCCTTACCATTTTGATGCCATCAAGGATGAATTGCCCGAACCGTCAGAGATTGCCCGAGAATTGCGTCACGTTCTCGAGTCCGAAAAGAATATCGACTATATTGCGTTTGCGGGTAAAGGGGAATCAACGCTTCATCCCCGGTTCGATGAAATTGTCGATCATATCGTCCGCATGCGGGATGAGCTGGCACCGTCTGTGGATATTTGCGTGTTTTCAAATTCGTCCACATTGCATCAAAATTCGGTCCTGGATGCTCTTTCCCGCGTCGAGGTGCCGATTATGAAGCTGGATGCTGGCTATGAACTGCTGTTTAACCGGATCAATCGTCCCATGGAAGGCGTGTCATTTGATCGGGTGGTGAGTGGCCTGAAGAACCTTTCATCTTTTTATCTTCAGACTGTTTTCATCGATGGAAAGAACAGCAATATCCGCCCCAAAGCCATCCGGGATTGGATTCAGGTGGTTGACGAGATCAAGCCGATCAGTGTTCATCTCTATACAGCAAAAGGTCATAATGAGAGACAACAGGTTGATGACGTGCCGCGTGAGAAACTGGATGAGATCGGAAGGCAGCTCCAGGAAAAATCCGGTATCCCCTATTGTGTCTATGGCTGGATCAGTGACCATGGCTGTGGTCCATCATTATAGCTGTTGTTTAAATCGCTCCAGCGATAGAGTTACAAAGCCCTCTTTTTGTGCGAGCAAACGTTGTTGCCTGGTGTGATACCCCCAGAGTGCGAATAGTCCGCGGATGTCCAATGGTTTAACAGCGATTAAATTGGACACTTGGTCTTCCACGAAGCATAGATTCCGGGGAACCAGGTCAAAGCGCTCCATCAGATGGCTCAGGATGTCTTTTTTGGAGACTCTGCCGGTTGCCTGAAACCATAAATCCGGCGATAAAGAATGGACACCCGATTCCTCAAAAAGGGCGGATACATACCGGATCTCTTTGGTGGTAACGATGGCCACCCGACCGGGTTCACGCGATTGATTGAGTGCCGATGCGATACCCGGATACAGGGGGGTAAGGCGAAGCCAGGTATCCCGGTGATGTGTAAACAGCCAATCCCGTTCCCTGTAAAACAGACGATAATAGTCGGTCCGCTGGTCCTGGTGACGTGAACAAAAGGCGTCAAAGTCCGTCTGAGACCGAATGTCAATGTGTTTATCCAGAATTTGATGTATAAAAACATAGTCTTGACCGGATCGGATATAGTTTCGAAGTGTGGTTGCATGGGGGATCCACTCCTCGGGGTACTCATTCCAGGAAAGGCATCGGTCGTCCCGCCCGATGACCTGAGAATAAGCGTTCCATCCCACCACAAGACACTCCCGCAGGCTTTCGGCAAGCACGCCGTCAAAATCCAGGGCCCAGAATGGGGATTGACTCATACCATCTCCTCGTTGTTTGTTCACCTGGACGGAAAGGCCGGCCGGAACAGAACCTGGTTTTTTGGATCGGATGTGGCTCGGACCGGTAAGCCAAAACCGCTGAGGTGAAGATAAGGGTTTTCGGCACGAGAATCAAGTCACCGGTGCGTGCCGGGGGGCATTTACAGCTGGAGTGGGGGGCAGGATGCTCTGGTGGCAAGCGATTTGAACAACAGAGTTGACTGGAAATCAATACACAGGAGGAATTTTGGCATGAAAAACTATTTCAAAGCCCATCCGGATCAGCAGGGATATTTCGGTGAGTATGGGGGTGCTTATTTGCCTCCCGAGCTGGAATCTCAGTTTCAAGAGATTACGGATGCGTATTATCGGATCAGCAAGTCGCTCCGGTTTATTTCGGAATTGCGTGCGATCCGCAAACACTATCAGGGTCGTCCGACACCGATCTATTTTGCGGAGCGATTTTCCGATACGGTTGGGGGTGGCCGTGTCTATCTTAAACGGGAAGATCTCAACCATACCGGTGCTCACAAACTCAACCATTGCATGGGTGAGGGACTGCTGGCCAAATATATGGGTAAAAAGCGGTTAATTGCAGAGACCGGTGCAGGTCAGCATGGTGTGGCTCTGGCCACGGCTGCCGCCTATTTCGGTCTCGAGTGTGAAATCCACATGGGTGAAGTGGATATGGAAAAAGAAAAACCCAATGTGTTGCGGATGCATATCCTCGGCGCCGAGGTGGTTCCGGTCTCACACGGATTGCGCACCTTAAAAGAAGCGGTGGACTCGGCGTTTAATTCCTATCTCGGTCAACTGCAGACATCCCTCTACTGCATAGGGTCGGTTGTGGGACCGCATCCCTTCCCCTTGCTCGTGCGGGAGTTTCAGCGGGTGGTTGGGATAGAAGCCCGTGAACAATATTATGAGTTGACGGGTGAACTGCCGGATGCGGTATGTGCCTGCGTGGGCGGTGGCAGCAACGCCATGGGATTGTTTTCCGCCTTTCTGGATGACGATTGCGATATTATCGGTGTCGAGCCTGCCGGTCGATCCATGAAGATCGGCGATCATGCGGCCACCCTGACGAAAGGCACAGCCGGAGTGCTGCATGGATTTAAATCCTATCTGCTTCAAAATGAGGAGGGAGAGCCCGACCCGGTCTATTCCATCGCCAGCGGTCTCGATTATCCCGGCGTCGGTCCGGAACATGCCATGCTTAAAGATCTGGGCCGGGTTCAATATGAACATGTGTCCGATAAAGAGTGCCTGTATGCGTTTTATTTGCTCAGCCGAACCGAAGGTATCATCCCCGCCCTCGAGAGTGCTCATGCTCTCGCCTATGCATTGCGTTGGGTGAAGGAGCATCCGCTGCAGTCCATTCTCGTCAATTTGAGTGGCCGGGGCGACAAGGATATCGATTTTGTGGCCAATCATTATAGCTATGAAGAATATGGTCTTGATCCCAACAGCTGATCAATCGATGTACAAAACAGTGACCCGGATTCGGTGCAACGCACCGAATCTCATATGTTCAGAACGATACGTCTGCCTGATCGGTGAAAAACGCACTGATACAAACAGTATAGAATCATAAAGATATTGTCTTTGGATTCTGTGAGCGCAGAATCCAAAAGCTGTTTTGACAGGCTCTAAGGTCATAGTTAACATCTATTAGTAAAATGGCTTTTTACTTGCAATTCTGAGCAGATGTCAGTATCATTTACAAATGTTAAAACCGGGCCCGGCTTGCTGGCATAGTGGCCGAAACAGTGCAGCAGTCCATGACATGATGGGAGGGACGCATGGATTCAAATCAGGATAAATTGATGGCCTCGGTATGGGGCGGAATCGTTATCGGACTCATCAGCGGAATACCGGTTCTCAATCTGATCAATTGTGCGTGTTGCGCCGGTGTTATCGCTGGAGGCGTGTTTGCGGTTTATATGTATCGTCGCTCCATTGGCGAACAGATAGAAATGGGCTATGGCGATGGAGCGTTGCTGGGATTGCTTGCCGGATTGATCGGTGCTGTGATCAGTACCCTGTTGAGCACGGTTTTCAATCAAGCCAGTTTTGAAATGATGCGACATTTTATGGACTATGTCGATGATCCCGAGGCGCGGGAAATGTTGCGGGAGTTGAGTGCCCGGGAAATGACCACCGGCCTGATGCTTGTGGGTCTGTTTTTCTCTATTCTCGTTAACGGTATTTTTGGCTTGATCGGTGGACTGTTGGGAGTGGCTTTTTTCGGCAAATCACGTCCCGGTTCTCCTGACATGACAACGCCTCCTCAGGTTGACGAGAGTCGAGACTGATTCGGTGGTCAATTTGGTCAATGCCATTCGTTCTGTTCTTCGGACTCGCGGTGAGGCTGTTTCATCGAGTGAGCTGGTTCGTGAGGTGTTCAAGATTCCGATGATTTCGCCGGAGATGGCTCACAAACTGGTGTCAGAAGCCGTCAAGGC
>CAYPUH010000256.1:0-6732 GCA_964413725.1 uncultured Cytophagia bacterium | reverse complement strand
TCTAAAGATGTACCCCATATCATCCAAAAAACGCTTATAGAGGGTACTGTCTATGAGGATAAACTGTTGGGCATTTATGTCGATGAAAAAACCAATGGTTGGAGTCAATACCAGGATTTCAACAAGTTGTCGTTTTTCAGCAAACAGAAAAAGGTTGTGTTGAAAAATTGTGGTGTTATCGACCCGGAGAACATTGATCAATACCTCGCCCGGGATGGCTACAAGGGCTTGTCCAGAGTCCTCAACCAGATGAATTCCATTGAAGTGATTGAGGAAGTTTTGGCATCGGGTCTACGGGGTCGGGGTGGAGGTGGATTTCCTGCCGGTAAAAAGTGGAAATTTGCCCATGATACTCCCAGTGATCAAAAGTATCTAATTTGCAATGCCGATGAAGGAGATCCGGGGGCATTTATGGATCGGGCCATCCTCGAAGGCGACCCCCATCGGGTCGTAGAAGGCATGATCATCGCTGCGTATGCAATCGGAGCCAGTGTCGGATATATTTATTGTCGGGCCGAGTATCCCCTTGCCATCAAACGCTTGCAAAAGACCATCCACGATGCCAAAGCATATGGTTTGCTGGGCAAGAACATTCTGGGGTCTGGATTTGATTTCGATCTGAAAATTAAAAAAGGGGCAGGGGCGTTCGTTTGTGGTGAGGAAACCGCTCTGATGCATTCCATTGAAGGACGGCGTGGTACACCCAAACCCCGACCACCGTTTCCGACCACCGAAGGGCTGTGGGGAAAACCCACAGCGATCAGCAACGTCGAAACGTTTGCCAATGTTTCGACGGTACTGTATAAAGGATACGAGTGGTACAGTTCTATCGGAACCGAAAGCTCAAAAGGGACCAAGATATTTGCCTTGTCGGGCAAGATAACGAACACAGGTCTGGTAGAAGTGCCTATGGGGATGACTCTGCGTGAGGTCATTTTTGACATAGGAGGAGGAATACCGGATGGAAGGGCATTCAAGGCGGTCCAGATAGGTGGACCCTCGGGAGGGGCCTTACCGCAGTCCGTCATCGATACTCCTATTGATTATGAACATCTGAAAAAAGTGGGCGCCATGATGGGATCCGGTGGTCTGGTGGTGATGGATGAATCCACCTGTATGGTTGATTTGGCCAAATACTTTATGACCTTTATCGCGTCGGAATCCTGTGGAAAGTGTATCCCCTGTCGTGAAGGCACCAAGAGACTTTTGGAAATTCTCGAGAGATTGACGCAATCTCATCGTAGTGAAAGCACACCCGAGGATGCTCTGCTACGATTTCAGGGAATGGTTTATATGGAACGTCTGGCTGAGGTGATTAAAAACACCTCGCTCTGCGGACTCGGACAAACCGCAGCCAATCCGGTGCTGAGCACATTGCATTATTTTCGTGATGAATACGAAGCGCATCTCTATGATCGTCACTGTCCAGCCGGACATTGCCGCGAGCTGCTGACCTATCACATCGATACGGACAAGTGCACGGGGTGTACGCTGTGTGCCCGCAAATGCCCGGAAAACGCGATTCTGGGTGAAAAGAAAAAGGCCCATTATATCATCGATGAAAAATGTATCCGCTGCGACATGTGTCGGCAAAACTGCAAGTTCGACGCCATTACCGTTGCATAAAAGGGAACCGAATGACGTCTTTCGATAGAATATAAGGAAACAAAGAGGACAAACATGAGAATTACAATAAACGACAAAGAATATTGGGCCAATCCCGGAGAGACGGTTTTAACGGTTTCGGAACGGGAAGGAATTCGTATTCCAACATTGTGCCATCTGAAAGGATTTTCACCCACCGGATCCTGCCGGGTCTGTGTGGTAGAGGTGGAGGACCAGCGCAATCTGGTACCCTCTTGTGCCTTTCCGGTCTATGAGGGGATGAAGGTCTGGACCAACTCTCCCAAGGTACGGCGTGCAAGAAAGACGATTGTCGAACTTTTGCTGGTCAATCATCCGCAGGATTGTTTGGTCTGCGTTCGGAATGGCAATTGTGAGTTGCAGTCTCTGTCCGCTCAGTATGGTGTGCGGGATTATCGCTATGTGGGTGAACGACGACAGAACAAAAAAGATATCGCCAGTCCATCCATCGAACGCGATCCCAACAAGTGTATTCTCTGTGGACGCTGTGTTCGGGTCTGTCATGAAACCCAGAATGTGGGTGCGATCGATTTCGCAAAGCGAGGGTTTTCAAGTTATGTGACTCCGTCCATGGACAGCAGCCTCAATACCAGTCCATGTGTGTATTGTGGACAATGCGTGGTCGTCTGTCCGGTGGGCGCACTGACAGAAAAGAGCCACGAAAAAATTGTCTGGGAAGCGATCAATGATCCGGACAAGGTGGTAATCGCACAGACCGCACCTGCGGTACGCGCCGCTCTCGGCGAAGAATTTGGATTGGAACCTGGCACCGTGGTCACGGGTAAAATGACAGCATCGTTGCGCCGATTGGGTGTTGATAAGGTGTTTGATACCAACTTTGGTGCGGATCTGACTATCATAGAAGAAGCAACAGAACTTATTCACCGGATCCAAAATGATCAGCCTCTTCCTATGTTGACATCCTGTAGCCCCGGCTGGATCAAATATGTCGAGACCAAATATCCAGATCTGCTGGAGAATGTTTCCACCTGCAAATCTCCTCAGGAAATGACCGGAGCTGTTATCAAATCCTACTATGCGGATAAACTGGGAATCGACCCCGCTTCGATTTTTGTGGTATCGATCATGCCGTGTACAGCGAAGAAATTTGAATCCCAACGTCCCGAGCTGGGCGACCGCTACCCGGACGTGGATGCTGTCCTCACCACGCGGGAAATGGCACGGATGATTCGAAATAGTGGATTGGATTTCAATAAACTACCGGATGATCACTTTGATGATCCCATGGGAGAATCCACGGGTGCAGCTGTTATTTTCGGCGCTACCGGTGGTGTTATGGAAGCGGCCCTGCGAACGGCCTATCATTATCTCACTCAGCGCGAGATGAAAGATATCGAGTTTGCACCCATTCGAGGACTCAACGGAGTCAAAGAAGCCACCGTGGATATTGATGGAACCGAGATCAGGGTTGCTGCTGTGAGCGGCTTACACAATATCGATACGTTTTTGGATGATATTCGGGAGGGTAAATCCAACTATCACTTTATCGAGGTGATGGCCTGTCCAGGTGGGTGTATCAATGGAGGCGGACAACCTCTTCCGGCCGATCCGGAAAAAGCCAAAAAGCGCGCCAATGCGCTCTATGAAATCGATCGTTCTCAGCCGAAACGAAGTTCGCATCACAATGAGTCCATTCAACGGCTTTACGAGGAATTTCTCGGCGAGCCCAATGGACATAAATCTCACGAATTACTACACACACATTATGTGAATCGGGAAACGGTATGAAAGCTGTCGTCTGGACAATAGAGGAACGTTGTAAGCAGTGCTATACCTGTATCCGCGAATGTCCAGCAAAAGCAATCAAAGTCGAAAAGGGGCAGGCCAAGGTCATCGAGCATCGTTGCATCGGATGTGGACACTGCGTTACAGTCTGTACTCAGAATGCGAAAGCGGTATTAAATGGCATCACCAGCACACTGCGATTCTTGGCCTCCGATCAACCCGTGGTGGCAATGCTCGCCCCTTCGTTCCCCGGTGCGTTTCCGCAAGTAGATCCGGAACGTGTTGTGGGTGCCTTGCGGGAGTGCGGCTTTTCAAAGGTCGTAGAGGTTGCATTTGGAGCAGATTTGATCAATCAGGAATATGTCAAACTTGCAAAAAACAGCACCGTCAATCAATGGCCAGAGGCGAAACGTCCTGTTCTTGCCTCTCCTTGTCCTGCCATCTTTCGTTATATTGAAAAATTTGCTCCTTCCTTGTTACAGAATCTTGCGCCCATCGTATCGCCCATGGTGGCAATGGGACGGGCCGTCCATCGTATTTATGGGGAGGATGTCCGTATCATATTTATCGGTCCCTGTACCGCAAAAAAGATGGAAATCCGTGATGACGAGGTTGCGGATGCCGTGGATGAGGTTCTCACGTTTGCAGAATTGGAGGGCCTCTTTGAGGAACTTAAAATCAATATCCACGAGTCGATGGGCTCCTGGTTCGATCCACCTCATCCCATTCTGGGTCGTATCTATGCCATATCAGGTGGACTGATTCGTAGTTCGGGTTTACCCTTTGATCTCATGGACAATGAAATCATCATGGCTGAGGGAAAACACCGGATTTTAAAATTACTCGAATCGATCCAGAACGGGGACATTAAAGCAAATGTGATCGATATCCTGTTTTGTGAAGGGTGCATCAACGGCCCATTTATCGATCAGTCTGTTAATTATTACACCCGAAAGCAGAAAATTGTCGAATATTCGGAAACACGTCGTGAACGCACCAACACATCGGAATGGGCCAATTATATCGAAAAATGCAAAAGCTTGAATTTAATCCGTACTTTTCAACCCATATCCATACCTTCAGAAGATCCCTCTGAAGAGGAAATCCGGGAAATATTGGCGCAAGTGGAAAAATACACAAAATCTGACGAACTCAATTGTGGCGCGTGCGGGTATACAACATGCAGAGAGTATGCTAAAGCGGTATTTCAGGGACTGGCTGAAAAAGAAATGTGTATGCCCTATCTGATCGAGAATCTAAAAAACACCAAAACCGAGCTTCAGGACTCTCTCAACGAATTGGCAGAAGCGCAGGAAATGCTCATTCAACATGAAAAGCTTGCCTCAATCGGACAACTGGCAGCGGGGGTGGCACATGAAGTAAACAATCCGCTGGGGTCAATCCTGTTGTATGCTCATTTGTTACTGCAACAGCTCGGGGATGAAAATCCCAAATCAAAGGATCTCAAGTTTATTATCGATGAAGCCAAACGATGTCAAAAGATAGTATCCGGTCTGTTAAATTTCAGTCGACAGGGAAACATTAACCTCGTCAAACAAAACCTCAAGCCGCTCATTGAAAAGATGGTCGGTGTTATGAAAAAGCAATCTCTTTGTCAGAACATTACCTTTGACGTCGATATCGAAGACGATTTTCCTGATATTGCAATCGATAAAGATCAGATCTATCAGGTCATGCTGAATCTGACCGTGAATGCTGCAGAAGCCATGCCTGAGGGAGGGACTCTGCATATTGCTGCTCACAGCAATAACAAAAGAGACCGTCTTTATTTGAAATTTACCGACACCGGTGTGGGGATACCGGAGAAAAATGTGACCAAACTGTTTACGCCGTTTTTTACCACCAAGCAACTAGGAAAGGGAACCGGACTGGGACTGGCGATCGCGTATGGTATTATAAAAATGCACAGGGGAACCATAGGAGTGAAAAGTGTCCCGGGAGAGGGGACCACGTTCACCATCACACTCCCTTTACATGCGCAAATGGTGTCAAACGAAATGCTTACAAAAGAGACTGGACTCTATGGAACACAAAAAAATTCTGCTGATTGACGATGACGTGGATCTGGTATTGATCAACAAGGCTCATCTGGAAAAAGCCGGATATCGCGTGTACGCCGCTTATAACGGAAGGGAAGGCCTGGAGAAAATGAAGGAAATCCATCCCGATCTCGTTTTGCTGGATGTGATGATGACCTCGGTGGGAGAAGGATTTGAAGTGGCGAGGTCTATCCGCGAAGACGAAACCTTGAAAAGTATACCCATATTAATGTTGTCATCCGTCAATGATTTACATGGCTTTAAATTACGGGTAGGACCAGATGAAGACTGGAACCCGGTCAATGATTTTATCGACAAACCCGTTGATAGTGACAGGCTTTTGAAAAAAGTTAAAACGATTTTAAATCAAGCAGAGGAAGAATAGATACCCATGAAACGAAAAATTTTGCTCGTAGATGATGATGTCGACTTGATCGAACAATACCGGCCGGTTCTGGAACGAGAGGGATATCAGGTAAAAGCGGCATATGATAGTGAAGAAGGTTTGAGTACATTTGAGAGCTTCAAACCGGATGCTATGATAGTCGATTTGGCGATGGAACATTTTGATTCTGGCTTTGTCCTGTGTCAAAAAATCAAAAGTCGGTCTGAAGGCAAACAGATACCGATTGTCATTATGACAGCAGCAGGGCATGAGACCGGTATTCGTTTTTCCACACAAACCCAGGAAGAAAAAAATTGGATCAAAGCCGATGATTATCTGGAAAAACCCGTGTCGGCACGCGATCTGGTACAATATGTTAACGAAAGATTGTTCAAAGACTCGTGACAATAGAAAAAGCAAACATATTGGTCGTTGACGATGAATTCGGCATGCGAGAGGGTATCAGGCGTTTGCTGGAGATTCAGGGTCATACCGTAAAGACCGCTGAAAACGGCACCGAGGGTATCGAGAAAGGTACGATATTCGAATATGATCTCTATCTCCTGGATCTCAAGATGGGCGATGTCGATGGCATGGAGGTATTGCGAGCCATAAAGGAGGCCTATCCGGAAGCGATCTGCGTCATTATCACGGCATATGCCTCTATCGACACAGCGGTGGAAACCACTCAAATGGGTGCGTATCACTATCTGGCTAAACCGTTTACTCCCGAGGCATTACAACCGTTACTGGACCGAGCACTTGAACGACGCTGGTATATACTGGAAGCCAGACGATAGCAGACGGAACAGGAACGCCGCTTGCTGGAGGTCTCACAGGAAAATTCCCGTGTCCGGACAGTCATCAATTCCATCGACGATGGTTTTGTGGTACTCA
>CAYPUH010000255.1:0-6764 GCA_964413725.1 uncultured Cytophagia bacterium | reverse complement strand
TGCCGGACACGGATATCACTCTGAATCCCTGAATGCCTGGGAAGGGGAACTCTTGACGCTGAGGGAACAATTTCCCATGCTCTATCGTCCGGACGGGACGATCAAGAATTTGTATCATACCATGGATACCGAACTCAAAGAGATCATTCTCATCGAACTGTCGCGTCAAAATCTCGATTTCGCATTGTTCCATGCCCACGGTGCCGAGGATACGCAATATCTCCTGGGCAACCCGCCGGCCAAGACGTTGTCCGATCATGTAGAGGTGATTCAGGAATATATGCGCAGCCGGCTGCGGTATGCCAAACGCCGTGAACGGTCACTGGCAGAAGCCAAACTCTATTACATGGAAAAATACGATCTGCCGTTGAATTGGTTCAAAGACGCCTTTACCGATTCGGTTCGACTGGCCGACTCGCTGGCAAACGCCAAAATGGATATCAGCATCGAAGACATTGAAAGCATCTCACCCGGTGCCAAAGTGATCATGTTCGATGAATGTTTTAACGGTGCGTTTATCCGATCTCCCTTTGTGGCCGGCGCCTATCTGTTCAATGATGGAGAAACCGTCACCGGCATTGCCAACACAGTCAATGTGGCTCAGGATATCTGGGCGAATGAATTTCTCGGTACGATCGGCCTGGGCATGCGAATCGGTAACTGGCACAAGACCCGTAATTATCTGGAATCCCATATCATCGGTGACCCGACCTTTCGGTTCTCCAGCGAGTTTCATCCGGATGTGAATGAGGCTTTTGTATTAAAGGCATCGGATGTAGAGTTTTGGAATCAGGCGCTGACTCACGAGCATCCGTCCTGGCGATCTCTAGCGGTCTATATGCTCTATCACGAGCTGGGAAGCGGATTGGATGACAGGCTGGTGCAGATTTACGAAACCGATCCCTCTTTTGTGGTCCGCATGGAAGCCCTGGCCTGTCTGGCTGACCTGCGCAGTGACACTTTTTATGAGATCCTGAACACCACCATCACCGATCCCTATGAATTCATACGCCGCTGCACGGTTCAATGGATGGGTGATGCTGGCCGGGAAGAATACCTGCCGCTGCTGGTTCAGCAGATGCTCTATGATCCCTCCAAACGAATCAGCGTTCGCGGCAAAAACGCCATGGAAAAAATCGGTGTATCCAAAGCCCACGAATACCATATTGCGGCCATCGACAGCATGCCGGACCTGACGTCAAAGGAAAAACTCAAGGATATATTGACCCGCTCTGCCGAACGGTCAAAGGAATGGCTATACGACGATTTGATTCCTACGGTATTGAACGACACGCTCTCGGTGAAGAAACGAATCTCGTCGGTTCGCACCTTCAGAAACTACCGCTTTCAGGATGCACTGCCCACGCTCATTACGGTGGCCGGAGATTCACAGCAACCCGAACAACTCAGAGCGGCGGTGCTGGAGGCCCTGGGGTGGTTTACCATGAGCGCCAGCCGGGACACGATTGTTGCCGCGTGTCAGGACATTATAGACCGCTTCGCAGCCCCTGATATCGTACGGCAGGAAGCACTTAAAACGAAACGTCGACTGATTCAGGGACCAAACGACGCAATAACACCGTAATGACAACGATTCACGGCTCTGATCATCAGTTTTTACCCTAAAGGCTCTTGATAACACCGACCAGCCTGTTGGTGCTCACAAGAGCCTTTTTTATTGAACAGATGCGGAATGACCACTTACAGGGTGGGAACCAGTCCCTGCTGAAAATGTAGGGTATAGTGACCGGATTGCTTGACATCCGGAATGGTACCGGATATCCGCAATTGAAATGTATGATAATCCGGCGGGAAGTGAATCCTGATTCGTCCATCCGACTCTATGGTCAGATCGGTAAAAGGACCACCATCCAGGGAAAACTGCCAATGAACACGTATCGCTTCCTCGGGTATAGATGCTTTTTTAAGCAACTTATGATGCAGGGAAAAACAGGATAACTGATTGCCCTTGTCAAGAGACCACAACATCCAGCAATGAGCTGCCGTGGAGTGAATGGAACCAGAAAGAACGATGGCAAACGGACCAGCAGTATTGTAGCGATGAATGGTACACGTCTGCCAATCAAGACCGAATCGCGTCAGAATTTGTGGTTCCATTTCAGTGGTCGTAGAATCCTGGCCATATCCCGGGGATATGGGAGCTGCCAGGAGCTCAAAAAGACAGAATAAAAAAAGTATGCTTCTATTCATGTCTACTCAACCTCTTGTGAATCCGGTATTCGGGTAGAATCAGGAACAGCAAGCCGGTTCAGGGAATCCGGATACGTTTATAGGTTCTACTCATATCGGCATCGCCGGGAAAACCGATATCGATGGTCACTTCATAGCGACCGGATTGAAGATTTGGCCACGTGACAGCCATATTGCGTTTGCTCTCGGGCATTACCCAGTTGCCCCGATTCCCAAAGGATTTGGGTTCCGGTAATGGTTTGAAAAACTCTGGAGCGATTTCCCGAGCCGCACTCACTCGGCCCATCAGATCGAGACGGCCGTTTCCCAGATTAATCACAGTAAAGACTATCACATCTTCACCCATGTCATTCTTTCTATGCCGAATATCCTCGACAATCAGACTGTCCCGCAAACTTTTTTTGTCACTGGCAGAGATAAAACAGGTTCGACCGGCCACCAGCTCTGTTGGTAGATCGGGACGAAACCGATCGTGGTCAAATGTAATTCCCGCATAATATTCACCATCCAGGGACTCGGGTGACTGTAACAGAAACCGAAAAGACTGACTTCCGCGCGGTAAAATAGATACTTTGTCATGGGGAATGGACATCCAATTCACACAGCATCGGTGACGGATATCAGGTTTATTATCCACCTGCAGATTTCCTTTTTCACCAACCCACCAACCCACCGGGCGTGCGAACAGGGTCAATGTATCGCGGGTGAGATTTTTAAGCAAAATCGATCCATATCGTGTGCTGGTTTCGGTTATTGAAAGTTCTATGAACTGGCGACGAATTTGAAATCCGGGCGTTGCCGCTCGGATGAGATCCTTTAGCGATTCGGAGGAGACATTCATACGGATTTCCCCCTTATAGACCCCAAAAGGCGTCGAGTGTTGAAGGGTTCGCGCTCCTCTGCTTTGAATCGCGACTTTACAGAAATAGAGACCATCTGGCAGGGGCCGTCTTCCTGTGGCCGAAAACAGGCGAATCCGTTCCGGAAGGACATAGCCACGCCCTGCTTCCAAAGTTGTTGATTCGACCAAAATCCCGGATTCCGAGAACAAACGGACACTTCCCTTCGAAATCGAGGCGGTATTTCCGGTATTACACAGCGGTATCTCGATTTTCCAGGCCTCCTCTCGGGCTGTTTCCCGATCCAGCTGTAAATATCGTCGACCCGGGAAAATCCGTAACGCCCGAGGCTCCAATTGAACGACATTGTCAAAAGACCGAACCGTAATCAGGACCACGCCGGCCCAACTGCGACCAATTTCCAGGGTCGTTTCCTTTTCACCCTCTTCATCGATCTGACCGGGAACGACTGCGGTTGAAAATGTCGACTTGTACATGGCGCAATAGGTGCCGACAGCCTCGCGCGGTACCGTCACAGTGACCGTGACCACCTGTTCGGAATGAGGATCTAACACAAATGATTCCGGCTGGAAGTGAAGCCAGTCGGCTTGGGAACGGCTGTAGGAAGAATCTGAAGCAAAGGGTGCACCGTCCTGACCGATATCCATATTCAGGGCACTCATAGTGCAGGATTCAGGATTCTCACCGGTATTGTTAATTCTGAGTTCAAACGTCTTGCGTGCCCCTTTGCTCACCCCGAGAGTCACGAGATTTGGATTCATGGATACCTGCGCGAAAGCCGAAAAGGCGGCAAAAAGACTGTGGAACATCACAGCGGGTCCGAATCCCCATATATTTCGAAAAAACAGCTTATAAAAACACGACATAGATCTTTACCTCATCGAAAGGATCCGACAGCCACCCGGGCTGTGGCTGCCCTGACAGAACTTACAGGAGAGGAAGCGGACAGCCATCCGCCTGCCAGCAGTAATGTCCGTCATCCACATGAACTGGAAGCTCGATCACCGCGCGGAACTGGAACCAGTGGTCACATTTTGCAATGTCAATATTGATATCATCGGTTTCGCCAACCGTTCGTGGCGTCCAGGCAGGATCTCCTGCTCCGATCACCAGACCATTTCCATATCGTGTATACCAGGTAATCGGCAAATCGGAACCACCCCCGAAAACCCCGTTCTGAAAGACCATGGCATTCATTGGATGGTTGGTCTTGTGAGTCATAGACACGCGATTCATTTGATTGCTGCGCAGCCAGCCTCCGAATACGAATTCGACCGTCTGAGCGCTGTGAGTGCCATACCGATGGATGGTAACCTTTCTGGCATCCAGATGAACGACCAGATCCAGTTCTATATAGAGATCGGCAAACATATCCGGCCAATCGTCCAGCGTCGAACCATCCGCACAATACCGATAATAGCCCAGATCAGGATCATAGATCAGATTGCCGCTGTCCCAGGGATATTCATAATGGATCCAGTTGCTGCAATCCTCACCCCAACCATCCGGATTGGCGACGAGGCTACCTCCCTCCATTTTATAGGGGGGTGCAGCCGGTCCGGCGGTCTGCGCATACACCAGACCACTCAGGATAAAAGAAAAGACCACTGCAAAGGCAAAGATGTTTTTTAACATTGCTTTGCTCCTTTCTTCTCAATATATTCATATTGATGGTCATCTGCCGTTGGCCATCACCGTACAGGGCTGTCCTGCGCCAGGCGTGGGGCAGCCTTTGTTTATTGAAGCCACTCGCGTGGCGGTTAAAAACCTCTCACATGCCCGGCATAGAATCCATTACATCAGGACGCTATGACGTGAGGGGTAATAAAAATCAAAAGTTCCCTTTCCACACGTTCTGTCTCGGTTCGGCTAAACAATCGACCCAATATCGGAATATCTCCCAATAACGGCACTTTACGCACCAGGGTTCGGTTGTCCTGTAACCTCAACCCTCCAATGCTGATGGTTTCACCATCCCTGACCCGTATGGTGGTATCTGCATGCCGCCGGCTGATCTCGGGCAATCCGTTCGCACCCTGTCCGATCACATCATCCACTTCGGGTTTGACATTGACGGTGATATAGCCGGTGGAATCCGCATAGGGTGTGATTTCAAGATGAATACCGGACCGAATGGTCTCCAACCGACTGTAATATCCCAGATATCCGCCATCGCCACTGCCGCCAGAGGTGATAAAAAAGTACTGTTCTTTAAGAGTAGACAGGGTTGCGGTATGTCCATTCATCGTGCGCACACAAGGGGTGGCTCTCACCTTGGCTACGCCTTCATCGGAGAGGGCCTGCAACACCCCGTAAACATCGGTTATCCGGTCCTTGAATTTGAGATTGTCCCGGATATAGTCGAGAAGCAAGACCGTACTGTTCATTTCCGTGGTGGCAATATTCAATGCCAGCTGGGTGTCCGACGCATCATCGGTGATCCATTGCCAGTTCAAGCCAATTTCTTTGAGCTTGGTGGTGGACAATTCGATAATCATCGCCTCGATTTCGATCTGGGGACGTGGGCGGTCGATGGCCTTAAGATCCTCCAGGATACGATCGCAAATCTGTCCGGGCGCGGTGATGCAGACGATATTCGATTGATCGGTCGCTGTCACATAGGGTTTAAAATATTCGGACAACAGCCCGGTGGCTTCCTGCGCACTGGTATTGCTCAACATCATTGTCCGCGTTTCACTCAGATTGTAAAACGACGGATCCTCAACCTTTGATGATCCCACATAATATGCACCACGCCGGTACCGATAGGCATAGCCGGTCGAAAAGAGAATATCGTGTAACACCTCTTCGACAGGCGAGTCTACCGCCTCGTAGGTGACCGTTCCTTCAACGGTTTCATCCCAGATAATCGGAATTCGGGTCTGCATGGTGATATCCAGTAGCGCCTGACGCAAATCGGTTTCATAAAAAGAATTTGTGACGTTTGGAAGGGATTTCCCGTTGAGAGCAGAGTGAGAAGATGTTGGATCCTCTGATACCACACTGCTGGAATCTGCATAAGGGATGGATGTGGGTAGCTCGGATACCGTTTGCCGGAGTTGATGATGAAATGATATATAACCTGTGTCCTTAAGGGATTCAAACTCTTGACGCAAATCTTGCAGAGCCGGTATCCCTGTTGTAATACCCAGATCCTGACAACTCTGCAGTACCAGATCGATCACACGGGACAGATAGCGTCGGGGAATGGGATACTGCATCATCTGCTTGCAACGGGCCAGGGCTTGTCCGGGATGACCATCCCGGATCAGAAGGTCTACATTTTGCAGACTGTGTTCCATAATCTGATTGGACAGATCCACACTCGCCAGGGAACCGGAATGTTCGGGTGTTGAAGAACAGGCCAGCAACAAGGACAAAAAGACAGACAAAACAATACACCTGTGAAACAGACGGTACCGCTGAGCTCGATCAAAGAGGTTCATATCGATTAACCACCTTATCCAATAATGTCTGATTGGTCAATATCAGATTCGATATCGACGTCAGCACCGCAAGCAAAGATCATGCTGCTACACTTGATCACGATTGGAGGTCAATCCAATCCCTTTGGTCTCTGGATGACGTCAAACGGTAGATATCACACGTACATAAACAGAGTTGTCTTTTTTAGTATGATGGAATTCGATTCCACAACGATACTATAAACTGGAAAATAACGTTGTTCCAGGA
>CAYPUH010000254.1:0-6800 GCA_964413725.1 uncultured Cytophagia bacterium | reverse complement strand
TGATTCTGGTGGTGGCGCTCTTTCTTCGCCGGATCCGGTACAGTCTGATTGTGGTCCTGACCATTCCGTTTTCTCTTATCATTGCGTTTGTGGTCATGTACGCACTCGATTATACAATCAACATCTTTTCCATAATCGCGCTGGCCATCGGTATGGTGTTGGATAACACCATTGTGGTGGATGTGGCCGCAAGTATCGATTGAAAAGTGGGAAGTCAGGTGGAGGAAACGGACCGCGTCGCCCGCATCGTGGAATCGATTCTTTGCGAAGAGATTCCCGAATTCCGGTCCATCTATACCATTGCCGGACCGACCGAAGAGGGGTTGCTCTCCCTCACCGGCTTTCGCGAGGGGAAAAAATATCGCCACCGTGGGTGTCAAACTGGAGCTGCCGGGCAACCGGGACTATAGCGCCAGGGAGATGGCCAACCGGGTCCGTGAACGGCTCAAAGAGATACCGGAAATCGTCAATTATCGGGTTACCGGCGAAAGTTTCCTGGGATCGGCTCTGATGGGAAATGTCAAACCCGTGGATCTGGTGGTGATGGGCAATGACTTTGACACCCTCAACAAAACCGCGGAGACCATCCGCGATTCCCTGTCCACCCTACCCGGACTGGTTGACCTGCAAACCACAGTAGATCCCGGCAAACCGGAACTGCATGCGGATATCGACCGGGACAATGCGCAACGGATGGGTCTGAACACCACCCGTCTGATCGCACTGGCGGTGCGACAGGGCATCTATGGTATCGAGGCCAGCGAGTTTAATGACAATGCGGAAAAATACCGGATGATGGTCCGCTATGATCCGATCCATCGACAGAGTCTGAAGGATCTCAATCAGATCAGGGTCACGAATGTGACCGGAGATCAGATTCCCCTTTCTGCTGTGGCCCAAATCGAACAGGCGACGGGTCCACTGGAGATCACTCACACCTCACAACAGCGTGCGGTCCACGTGACCGCTGAACTGGATGACATCTCATTGGGCAAAGCCACCGAACAGGTGCGGTCACAGCTGGACAAACTGGATCTGCCCTCGGATGTGATCGTCAAAACCCGCGGACAATATACCGAACAGCAAGAGTCCTTTTCCAGTCTCAAGCTCTTGTTCATGATCGGTTTGATCCTCGTCCTTATGGTAATGGCCTCGCAGTTTGAATCCCTACGGCAACCGTTTATCATCATCTTTGCCATCCCCCTCTCGATCATCGGAATCATCTGGGCATTTCTCCTTACCGGAGAGACACTCAGTGTGGTCACATTCCTCGGTGTCATCATGTTACTGGTGATCGTGGTGAATAACGTCATCGTTCTGGTGAATTATACCAATCTGCTTCGGGGGCGGGGACGCCGGGTACTCGACGCGTTGCTCGAATCCGGACTGAGCAAGGCGCTGAGAGAACACAATCGCATTGCCCTGAATGACAACGAGAGGGTGACCGCATCCAGCTGGACGCTCGGCGATATGCTGTACGAGTAAGCCGCCCACCTCAGGATCGATCCCAAACCAGAAACGGGGCGTGGTTGGCGGCAAAGTAAGGTGGGGTTTGCCGGACGATCGGCGCGATGGCAGGGTGTTTTCGCACCTCGCTTTGCAGGAATCGGCGCACCTCGCCCCGATTCCAGCCGAGGGGATGCTCAAACTCTTCATAAAGAGACAAATCACCACGATAAAACGGACGGGTATGGAGCATGCTCGAGTCCTTGGAAAACCGCGGTAGGTTGAAAATGGCCAGATTGAGGAAATCGATCTCTTTTGCGTGCCGGACGATAAACTCAAGGGTTCGCCTAGCATGGTCCCGTGTTTCGGTCGGGGTACCGAACAGCAGATAGACATAGGTGGCTATACCCGAGCGCCTTAATTGGTGCAATGCCAGAGACGCCTGTTGCAGATCGATGCCCTTTTCCATCGCCTCCAGCACATCGGTATCGCCGGATTCCAGTCCCAGCTTGAGCATCACACAACCCGATCGCTTCAGACGCCGACAGAATGCTGCATCGGTCAGAGGGTGCGAAAAGCGCACATAGCCATACCAGGGAACCGGTAACGGCTCCTCCGCCAGAGAGCGGAGGATGGGGATGGGTAATGCGTTGTCGAGAAAATGAATCAACAGGGGTCGATGCTGTTGCACCAGATGATGCAGTTCCGTTCGAACGCGCCCCACCGGTGTGGCCTGATACCGGCTGCCCTCGGAGGATTCCGGGCAAAAGCGGCACCGGTTCCAATAGCAGCCACGCGTGGTGCTATAGGGCAAAACAAATCCGGGTGCGATGTAGGGTTGTCCGGATAGCGACTCAAATTGCGGCAAAACCAATTTTTCCCGCTCCTTGTACGAGTCCCCGCTCGGCAGACCATTCCGTAGACCGTTTCTCTCACTCCGGCTCCGATCCAATCGATTCATCAACTGGACCAGTGGTCGTTCCCCCGGTCCGGCGATCAGATGATCGATCAGCCCGTCAAAAGGCATGTCAAATCCAGGTTGACACATCCACGAGGTCGCCAATCCCCCACCCACCACCAGCGGACAGTCTGGCATCCGGCTTCGAATCATGCCCATAAGACTGAATGCGCACAGCGCCTGGTTTAAAAAACAGAGAGAGAGACCGATCAGATCGGGTTGCAACCGTTCAATGTTCGGTAAAAGGGTATCCCGGAAATAGGCGTAAAAGGCATTCCGGTGCGGTTCCCGGCCGGCCTGCAAGAGATCCCGGGATGAGACCGGGGAGAGTGAGTGCTGTTGATAATCCGACAGGGTGACGCAGGCATCCGTCGAGTCCGATCCGGCAGCTCCCAGGACCCGGTTGACATCCCGGATCATCCGTTTATAGTTATCGACATTGCGGTACGTTTCCGGCCGACGGAGACGGTTCAGATGATTCGGCAGGGCCTTCAGGGCGTGTCGTGTCCAGCCGGTGGCACCGGTTAGCGGTTGTTGCAGCAACGCATGTAATCCCTGGATGTTGGCGTCGATGAGCGTTGCCTGGTGTCCGGCCGCCTGCACAGCTTGACCCAGAGCGGGTAACCCGGCCGGGGGTTCACAGGCTTTGGCCACCGGTGGAAAGATCAGAACCACGGAACTCATGTGGACTCTAACCGACGGGGGGCACAGAGACGCTTGTCTGAATTGGCCACCCGTCCGCACTTGAGACAGACCGCGGTGGGATGAGATATTTTTTCAAGATATCGGTCGAGATTGTGTTTAACAGACCTTTTTTTTAGCCATTTGCATAACGGTTTCGCCATCTATACCCTCCTGTCTATATTTAAAATAGGTGTCCAGCATAACAAACATAAAAAATAAACAATTCCGAAAAAAGATACAATGGGTAAGCGGGTTCGGGGCTCTATTGCGGGCGCTTTGCAGCAACTGCGCGATCGAGCAGGACATCGATGTCGGAAATACGATGGCTCCAGTCAAAGCGGCAGGCCCATTGGCGTCCGGGATCACCCAATCGACGGGGATGGGTGAGGAACCGGATGAGCTTTTGTCTCAGGTCTTGCTGAGTGGTGTAGAAACAATCCAGCCGCTCCGGATCGATCAATTCCGGATAGGCCAGACGACGCGGCAACAAGGGTGTACATCCGCAGTACAGGGCTTCGATGACGGACATGCCGAAAAAATCCTGATTGGAGGTCACCGGCAGGATATCCGAATCGAACAACCAACGGGCATAATCTGAAAACGACTCGGTATAGCCAAACTGTACGATACGGTCCTGCAATCGCTCCCGGGCCTGATAAAATTCTTTCGGCTTTTGACGGGTATTCTCACCCAGGATCACCACTTCAAAAGGCAAGTCCTTCTCTGCCAGAGCATACAGCAAACGAAAAAAGGCACGTGGATTCTTGTCATGTTCCCACCGGTGATTCCACAGGATGCGGGGTGGGTGATCCCGGCGAGCGGTCCGGGCGGGTCGCTCCCGGTCGAACCGTTGCAGATCCATTCCCAGATAACAAACACGGCTTTTATGTGCTATGGTGTCGATGGCTTCCATCTGACGATGGTCCGGAAAGTGCCGCAACAAAGGTTTTAATGCCTCAAGAAATGACCGGCGGTGAAACTCTGAATTGAACCAGACCTCATCGGCAACCAGAGCGGTGCGATAGTTGATGAGACCATAGTGACGCTGCTCATTGGTCAGGTTTTTTTGCATCCGCGGGGACCAGGGGTAGGTCAGCTGGTTTTCATGAAAATAGGCCACCACGGGAATGTGGGATGTTCGCGAGCGCGTCAGGGCCAGAAAGGTGCTCAGATCGAGCATATCGCTGGCCACAATCAGATCTGGGTCGTCCGCTCTGGTCATATAGTGATCGGCCAGGGAAATGGCGCCACCCTGTAGCCGCCATTTCCAGAATTGACCTTCCAGTGTCAACAAATCGATTTGATGACAACTGTGACGCACCAGTCCCTCTGCCCACTGTTTGTGGGAACCGGTCATATAGGGTTCGATGAAACAAATATGTCGGGGATGTGGATCGCGGATCATCCTGGATACCGGGTTGGGTGGTCAAGGATCGGGCCGTAAATAGGATCAGAGAGGGGAGAAAAACATTCACTCGATGATGTCATACTTTTTCATGCGATAGCGCAGGGTATCGAGACTCAATCCCAAAAGCTTGGCGGCCTGGGTCTGATTGCTCTTGGCTTTCTTCAGGGCTTTCTGTATGAGCTCTTTTTCAAAATCGTAAATATTAAACCCTTCATCCGGCAAATTAAAGTCAAAATGAGTGCTCTCGGGCTCAACTCCGCTGATACTCGGAGCTTTGACAAAAAGATCCTCGGCAGTGATCAGAGGGCCTTCAGAAAAGATCGAGGCCCGTTCGATGGCATTTCGTAGTTCTCGAATATTTCCCGGCCAATCGTAGGCGAGCAGTTTTTGTTTGGCTGAAGGAGATAAAGACTGCAGGCGTTTGCCAAATTCATGGGCATAATGCACCACAAAGTTGTGGGCAATCTCCAGAACATCATCACCCAGCCCACGCAAGGGTGGCATGTATAGGGATAGAATGTTGATACGGAAATAGAGATCCTGTCTAAATTCACGCGCGTCCACGGCCTCGCGGAGATCCCGGTTGGTGGCCGCGATGATTCTCACCTTGACGGATCGTTCGGTGGTAGATCCCAGCCGACGGAATCGCTTGGTTTCAATAAAGGAGAGGAATTTGGACTGTAGGCTCAGGGGCAGCTCCGAGATTTCATCCAAAAACAGTGTTCCCCCATCAGCTGTTTCCAGCAATCCCTTTTTACTGTTGACAGCATTTGTGAACGCTCCCTTTTCATAACCAAAGAGTTCTGCCTCAAGTAACGTAGACGGGATGGCGGCACAGTTTAACTCGACAAAGGGATAATCGGCGTAATCGGAAGATTGATGGATCAATCTGGCGACCAGATTTTTACCCGTACCGCTCTCCCCCTGTATGAGAACAGTGGTGCCATGAATATTGCGAATCTTTCGGATAATCGACCGGACTTTTTCGATCTGTTCGGAATGACCGATCAGTCGAAAAGTTCCATGTCTTAAATTGTGATGCAGAGACGCCTGCAACAACTTAATCTCGTTGGTCTGCTGTTGCAGTATTTGTTCCAGCTGAGCTTGTTTCGTTACATCGGTGAGCAGACACAACACATCCTCTTTCCCAGGGTCTCTCCTCAGGATAGAGAGGTTATAATAGTGAACATCTTTGCGCTGATCCAAGTGTGTGATCCGTTGCAGCCGAAAAGATTCCGATTTGCCGGTCTGAATCTCCTTCACCGCCGTCTCGACACCGATCAATTCCGGAAAAACATCCCAGAGCAAGGGCTCCTCTTTTGCAGAGAGGTTGTCAAACTGAATATAAAAAGAATCGCTGCAGTCAACAAGAACCAGATGTTTGTCGAACACGGCGTATGAAATACCGTGCTCTTTGACGACTTTTTTGAATAGAGTATCCACGGCTTAGCGCCTTTCCAAAAGCTGTTTTCCCAATTGTGTGAACAGCTTTTCCACATTCTGACCGGTCTTTGCACTGGTCAAAAAGTAGGAAGTATTGTGTTTCTTTGCAAAGTCCTCAATTTGCTCGCACGCTTCGCAATCGGGGTCGACCAAATCCATTTTGTTTCCCACAAAAACAATTTCGGCATTGGGATTCATTTCAGTAAAGGGAACAAAAAAGGTCTGATAATCTTGAATCGAGAGATCCCGAATGAGATCAAACACAACAATGGCACCATGTGCTCCACGAAAGTAGTTTTTGATGACCGAATTGAATTTCTCAATTTGTGCCAAATCCCACAGGATAAATTTAAGTTGTATGGGATTGCTGTTTTTCTCTGTCTTCAGCGGGGGGAGTACTTTTTGACTGATCTGAACGCCAATGGTCGATAGATATTTTTCTTCAAATGTTTGGTAAACAAACTGTCGTACCAAACTGGTCTTGCCAACACCAAAGGATCCCAGCATACATATTTTTTTACTGATCACGGTCGATGGTTCCAACGGTTTCCTCTCCCACGATTAAATCAAATTCCACTCGACTGTTTCTGAGGGATTCATCAGGATATACAGGGTCATCTACCAAAGGATACTTGTCTCCATCATACAATCCGATAATCTGTTCTGTCCGCATCGACCGCTTTACCAGTTCATCCGCCACCCGTCTGGCCCGTCGTTTCGACAGTCGAAGATCGGAATAATAGCCGGTATTATCATCGGAAAATCCGCGAACAACCAATCTGATGTCTTTATGCGGCAGTCCCTTTACAAAGTCGACCACATGGCCCAGGACCGACAGTTGTCTGGAATCGAGTGTGTCCA
>CAYPUH010000253.1:0-6800 GCA_964413725.1 uncultured Cytophagia bacterium | reverse complement strand
TCGACGCCATCCGCCACGGACTGAACATCATGAGCGGTATGCATACCCTGCTCTCCGAGGATCCCGATCTGGCCCGCGAGGCGGCACGTCATCAGGTGCGTCTTTTCGATCTCCGCAAGTCGCCGGATACTCTCGGCGTCAACCAGGGCCGGGCCGGTCGGACGGCTGTCTTTAGAATTCATACGGTGGGATCGGATTGCAATTGCGGTAAAAAGGTGGTAGCCCTCGAGCTGGATCGTGAGTTGCGGCGTCGCGGATATTCAAGCCGCTTCGTCGCCACCGGTCAGTCGGGTATTGCCGTGTCCGGACATGGCATCGCGGTGGATCATGTGATGTCCGATTATGTCTCGGGGGCGGCGGAACACCTAGTTCTTGAAAATGCGCCGGGAGTGGACACGCTCGTACTCGAAGGACAGGGCTCGATCCTTCATCCCATGTATTCCGGCGTCACTCTCGGCCTGTTGCATGGATTTATGCCCCAGGCACTGGTGCTCTGTCATCAACCGGATCGCACCTTTATGCGGGGTACCTCCGTAGCGGTACCACCTCTGTCGACAGTGATCGAACTTTACGAGTCTCTCTGCCGACCGCTTTTCACCGGCCGGGTGGTCGGAATCGCACTCAACCTGATGGCGTATGACGACACCGATGCGGAACGGCTGATTCAGGAGATCCAAGACCGGACCGGACGATTCACCACCGATGTGATTCGCCATGGCGCCGGAGGCTTGCTCGATGTCATTTCCAGTTATCGGGAATCGCTGGATTCGAAACATAAACTGTAAAGGGGAGTCGCAATGTTATCCTGGATAGAACCGGCCCATGCCCTGCTGGCCGTCATACTGCTCGTCCTGTATGTACTGCTGTCGTTCCGGCTCTGGAAAAAGTCCGAGGAGGAATTGACCTCCCTGGAAATGACCCTGATCCAGGCCGCCAGAATGCTGCTGCTCGTGATGTATCTGACGGGAGCCGTTCTTTCTATCAATATGGGCGTTCATGTGGCGCGGATTCACCATTGGGTCAGTCTCGTCCCGGTTGTGATTCTGTTCTTTTTTCAATTTCTTCCCGGTCTCTTGAAAAACAATCCGGGAACCCGGTTTTACGCCGTCATGTTTCTGCTTATGGCTCTGGCGATCGTTGCCATCTCCATAACAGGAACCCTATAGTCCATTCTGTCAACAGACGATGTCAAGAGACACCTTGTTCCTCGATATCCAAACAAAATCCGGTAATCGACCGGTCAGGTTTTGTGAACACAAAAAGGAGTAAACCCTATGAGAGTCACGATTTTCGTTCTGGTTCTGTTTGCGGTCAGCGGTGTTCTGACGACTGCCGGATGGGCACAGGGGGGATTGCAGGCAGGTGGAAATCTGCTGTTGGGATTGCCACAGAATGAATTCAAGGAAAATGTGGACAATGCCGGTTTTGGCTTGACCGGACATTTTGCCTACCGCTTTCCGCAAACCCCTGTACTGGTGGGTGCCAATCTCTCGTTTCTGATCTATGGCAGCGAAACCCGCAATGAACCCTTTAGCACTACGATTCCCGATGTGACCGTCGACGTCACCACCACCAACAGCATCCTCCTGGGACATCTGCTGCTGCGCCTGCAACCGCAAACGGGTCCGTTTCGACCCTATGTGGACGGCCTTGTGGGATTCAATTATCTCTTCACAGATACCCGCATCGAGAGCGAGAACTGGAACGATGACGGCGACGATGTGGCCAGTTCCACCAACTTTGACGATACCACTTTGAGCTATGGCGGCGGCGGAGGTATTATGGTGCAGGTCTATCAATCTCCCACAGCAGAAAATGCGGGACGGCCTGTCACGGTTTTTCTCGATTTCGGCGTGCGGTATCTCAAAGGCGGAGAAGCCGAATACCTGAAAAAAGGCGCGATTATACGCGAAGAGAATGGCCGGGTGGCCTACGACGTCAGCCAATCGACTACCGATCTGCTTACCTTTCAGCTGGGCGCGGTGGTCTCGTTCTAGACAGGATACGGGCGTTTTGGCGGCCTGTGGTGTCAATACGCCCCCCCCTTTTTTTTCAATCCCGGTTGATCATCTTTCTTTGAGGAGCCAGGTTCGCTATGGAGCGTGACAACCTCTTTTATTCCTCCTTTGATACCGAATGTCTGGAACGTGAAAGACGGCCCGATTATCGGACGCCGTTTCAAAAGGACCGGGATCGCATTCTCTACACCTCGGCCTTTCGACATCTTCAGGCCAAGACCCAGGTCTTTATGTCCGGAGAATACGATTTCTACCGGACCCGACTCACCCATTCCCTCGAGGTAGCTCAAATCGGCCGCTCCATTTGTCAGTTTCTTCGGCATGACTCGGACCACTTGAGCGATGAGGTTTATATCGATCCCGATCTGGTGGAAGCCGTTTGCCTGTCTCATGATCTGGGACACCCGCCATTCGGGCATGCAGGAGAACGTGTGCTGAACCAGATCATGAGACCCTATGGTGGTTTCGAGGGCAATGCCCAGACGGTGCGCATCCTCACCGAAACGATCTATGCCGATTCTGAACGACGACGGGGTATGAATCCCACCCGGGCGTTTTTGGATGGCGTGATGAAATACAAGAGTCTGCATCACCAGTATGACAACCCGGTGAACCACTTTCTCTATGATGAACAACAAGATGTGCTGGATTTTATCTTTGCCGGCCGCGATGTGCCCAAAGAACTGACCCCGGGCAAGGCTCTCAACCGCTTCAGGAGTATCGAGTGTCAGATCATGGACTGGGCCGATGATACGGCCTATTCCATTCATGATATTGTGGACGGGATCAATGCCGGATTTTTAACGGTGGCCAATATCGAACGGTGGAGTGGGGAACAGGAGCTGACGCGCTTGGAATCCGATCTGTTGCTGACCCTGCTGCGGCGTATGCGGACTCGTCGTGTGGAACGCAGCTTTGCCGTGGAAATCGGAGAGTGTATCAAGAGTTGCCGGCTCGAGCCCCGGTCGACATTTATGGATGACATGACCCGGCGCTATGCCTATGATCTGAAAATCGACTCCGATACGCTGGCCAGAACCGAGCTCTATAAACGACTCTCGTTCGATCTGGTGTTTCAGTCCCCGCAGATTGTACAGCTGGAATACAAAGAGCATCGCCTCCTGAAACAGTTGTTCTCTGTCTATCAGGAGCACTATATCGACACCGATCAGCCTGGAATGAAATTGCTGCCTGGATTGTATGAGACACTGGTGGTGCGGGAATCCAATCCCGCCAGCCGGGCCCGCCTCATTTGTGACCATATCGCGGCTATGACGGATGGATTTGCGATCCGGACGTATCGAAGGTTTTTCGACCCGGATTTTGGCTCGATTATCGATTTTGTATAAAGGAGGCGGGAGATGAATTGTGGAAAACGAATACAGTCTATAGAAGAATGGCAGCAGATCCGCGATACCTCTGACAGCGATATTTTGATTCTCAAGATCAGCCCCATCTGTCCCATCAGCAAGGGCGTGGAACGCCGGGTGGACCGCTGGGTCGATTCACAAGAGCACAAATTGCCGGTGCAGGTCATCAAAGTCGATGTCATCTCGGCCCGATCCCTCAGTCATCATCTGGCCGGGGAGCTGGGCATATCACACCAGTCGCCTCAGGCGATCTGGTTCACCCCGCCGGACACGGTGCGCTGGCATGCCAGTCACCACCGCATCACCGGCGCTGCTCTGGACACCCAGCTGACCGAAGCGAGGACGCGTCGGTCATAGCACTGCTGTGGCCCCTGCCAGGCCCCACCACACATCCTCACATTCGGTGTGGACGACAGACCACGACCCTGCCCCGATAACAGCTTTACAAAAGACAGTGTGTACCCGAATCTCTACCATTTACCGAAGCCGAATTCTATTCCAGCGTGCCGGACAGGTCTTCCGCATACTCGATCAGAGTGATCGCCGGATAGACCCCGTTGTTGATCCAGTTGGCCTCGGGCAGGTGTTTGCGCAGGTGGGTGGGTATCAACCCCCCGCTGTGATAGGCCTGCGCCCGGGTGAGGGCATTGGCAAGGGCCACGGCTTTGGCCCGGTAATCCGATTTACCGGTGACGCGCCAGGCGTCGAGGTAGGTGAGGATCATCAACTGCGAGCTGCGGGCGATGGGGGTGTAGAATTTATACTGCTCCAGCGCGCAGGGCAGGAACCAGTCCGCCCCCCCCGGCCGGGTGGTGCCGTTCCATCGCGAGTCCTGCGGAAACCAGGGATGGCTGAGCACGGGGTCGGCAGCATCCCAGACGATGAATTGATCCTCCGCAAAGCGGATCAACTCCGTTGCCAGGTCGATATAGCGGGGGTGCTCGTCGCCAGCCTTGAGCAGAATACGGGCAAATTCAGAGGGTTCTTCGCGGGACATGTTTTTGAACCGGGCCTGAGGACGGGTGTCCTCGAACTGTGCCTGCCAGTTGTAGGTCTGCATCGGGTTCCGCATGATCCAGTCGAACGCCTCTTGTCTGGATGCCTGATAGTCGGTCACCTGATACTGTTCGAGGAAGCGGTCATAGAGCTCGATGACCATGGTGGGCACCAGCTTGTGCGGTTTGACCGCCTCTCCGGTCTCGATGTGGAGGATCTGCGGCCAGGTGCCATCGGATTCCTGGGTTTTGACATAGGTGTCTGCAATGCGTTTTGCCGCCCGGAAATATGTTTTCTCTTGCGTAAAGTCGTACAGATCCAGCAGCATCTCCGCCCCGATGGCGGGGGTATTGGTCATGATTTCGTTGTGATAATAGGGATGGTTTTCCCGGGGCACACCATCCCAATAGGTTGGCGGCCAGTGCTCCAGCGGCGCACCTGGCGGCTCGATCATGGACAGAAGGAAATCTACGACCACGAGGGCGATCTCTGTGGCCTCATCCCGGTCCGGCTCGTCCGGAAACCATTCTGCATAGTGAATCATCCCGATGACGAGCGCGCTCATGATTTTGGTGGCGTGCGTCCACAACGGATAAGAGGGATCGGGACGCCCGTGTTCGAGCCAGTACTGGATTTTGGGTTGATGCAACAATGCGGACAGGGTGCGATAGCCACTCTCCCGGTACGGCCAGGCCGGCTCGTTCCGGATACCGGTAAACGGCGGACTCTTTAAAAACGGTCTCTGACCCACCGTGTCGACGGGAGTGCCGCCGGGGCCATCCAGTGCGAGTACGGTTAACAGAAAAGAGTCATCGGTCAGCCGGTCCCAGATCGGCGTGAGCGGAGACCACGTGCTCGATGCCTCGAATTCGACCCTTTGACTGTCTGTCCGGGAGCGGATGATGAAACGGTATGCATCGGCGTCGGCATGTGTCCCGAAATCGAATGCCGGGGCATAGATAAAACGCGTGGCATGTTGATTCCAGAACGGCTGCCGGCCCGGACGCCCCGGATGGACCGGCTTCAGGGTGGCTCCACGGGCCCGGGTTTCAAACGCTGCGTTATGCCCTTCCTGGTCTGGCGATGATGAGTTGCACGATGAAATCAGAACGGTGACACACGTGAGGAGGGACGCCATTCCGATCCTGACAAGGGTGCGGGTTCCAGGCGTCTGTGCGAGGTTTTGCATGGAAAGACTCTCTTTTCAGGATTTATCCGCTGCCATATATCCCGGACCTGAGACCGGAGGGCAGATCGGAAGGGTGAAAACAACTTGCAATGCAGGCACCGATTCGGATTGCACCCCGTTGAAAGATCACCGGTGCGAATACCGAACCCTGTTAAAGATAATATAATAATCATGCTGTGCAAGCAGAAAGCGAACAAAAGTCGGTATTGGCAAACCGCGTTCCCTCTTGCTTCCGCTTTTGTGCGCCGGTCGAAAACGGTTGCGTCTCTCATTCACATTTGTCATATTTGTTCATCCCTGTTCGGTTAACAAACCGGAAACAGAGGATATGTATCTTGTCTGTAAAGAACCGCTGGTATTTGACCTCAAAACCCTCCGGGAGCGTTGCACCACATGAAAATCGATTACAAAAAAGAGCTCAAGCATCTCTATCTGCCCTCTGCCAAAGAGGTGGTTCAGGTGGAGGTGCCCACCCTGAATTATCTGATGATCGACGGCCAGGGAGATCCCAATACCTCCGAGGCCTTTTCCCGCGCCGTGGAGGCACTGTTTTCGGTCTCGTTTGCCGCCAAATTCATGATCAAAAAAAGCCCCCACGCGCTGGATTATGTGGTGATGCCCCTGGAGGGGTTGTGGTGGACCGACGACATGTCCACATTTTCCGTGGAGGACAAATCCGACTGGCAGTGGACGCTGATGATCATGCAACCCCATGTGGTGACCGCAGAGATCCTGGAAGAGGCGCGGCAAACCGTACAACAGAAAAAAGATCTTCCCGCAGTGCCGGATCTGCGGTTCGAGTCCCTGACCGAGGGCACCTGCGCGCAGATTCTCCATATCGGGCCGTTTTCCGAAGAAGGACCCACCGTGGATAAAGTACATCGGTATATCGATGCCCGGGGACGACGATACGGCAAACATCACGAAATATATCTCAGCGACATTCGTCGGGCCCATCCCGCCAACTGGAAAACCGTGATCCGGCAACCCATGCAATAAGCCGGACCGAACCATCAGCGGGTTGCTGCTTCCGCAACCGGTGGATGGGTAAACGAGTTGTCTGCATTCAAGCCAGTGGGTTTGGATAATGTTTTCACTTGACCTTTTTGGTTCAACGACCTATCTTTTTGCTGTCCGAAATGGACTGTGGTGAACACTGCGAAATCCGAACCCGTGCGCGCTTAAGGACCTGACAGACAGATCTGCCGCTCGGTCTCTGATGCTACG
>CAYPUH010000252.1:0-6875 GCA_964413725.1 uncultured Cytophagia bacterium | reverse complement strand
TCCTCCTCGTTTTGGTGGATGTGCCTGTCACAGTTGGGTGTCATACTGTCACAGTGAAGTGTCTGGATTGGTTTCCATGTGTATAAAATACAGGTTTCAAGGTGGGGTTAAGCAAATTGTGTGCCATGGGGGGATACGGGGGGAAAACGATCTCTGATGAATCAGAGATCGTCAAGACATGCAGTACAAATCGTGTTTTGTACTATCGGCGGATCACTTGAACATTATAGGCGCTGCCACCGATATCACACCCTTTACCGAGGATGACAGAAACATCCATGTTCTCATCTTCAACAATGACATCACCTTCGATTATCGAGCCATCTTCAAGATGGATGGTCAGATGCTTGCGCTGATTGTTGTGACCGGACCGGTCTTTGATTAGAATATCGCCCTTGATCACAGATGCCATGCGAAGGGTTATATCCGCGTTATAGGTGGTTAAATCGTCTCCCAGGGTGGCACCGATCAGTTCCACCGGTCCATTGATGGTGTTGAGGTTTTCTCCTACGAAAACGCCCTCTCTCAGAGTCACCGGTCCGTTGACAGTTTGAATACTTTGCCGAACCCGTGCGTTCTTTTCGATCACAATGCCACCATTGACGGTTTGGAGTTCCTTTACTTTTGAATCGGATCCCACTTTGATCTTACCATTCACCGACCGACAGGTTCCTGTAACCCGGCAGTCATTACCGATAATGATGCTGCCGTTAACGGTCATGCACTGACCGCTCTTGTGTTCGCCATTTTCGATATAGATCGTTGTATTGATTCCGAGATCTATGGCAAAGGCGGATGTGACCGTCACCAAAAACATCAGCAAACCTGAAAACGCCGTATGTTTCATAAGAGGTCCTCAGAACAGTAGGTTGATTTTGTTTGTTGTCACTCGCAACCACCGAGTTTGGGGCTTGGTACTAGAGACGATATTTTTAGGGTTTTGTTTCATGTTGTTTTGTTCCGTGATACAGTGGCATCTACGAGTCAGGGATAACGTCGAGGGTGATTGTATAGGATAAAAAAAAGGCTGTTCCGGATGGGAACAGCCCTTTTGTCTCGTGACTAGGCGGGAATTATTTTTTATCCTGATCCTCACCTGATTTCTTTTCACCGGATTTCCTACCGGAGGAGCGTGAGGTCGTCCCTGAACGGGATGATGAGGAGGACGGTTTTCGGGGTTCTCGTTGTGTGGTCCTCTTTGTCGCGGTGGTGGTTTCTTTCTTTTCCGGTCCTTTTTTCTTTTCTTCTTTGCTAGCCTGTCCGGAGGACGATAGTTTCTTTGAGGACGGTTTGCCCTTGCGGAATCCGAATGCCACTCCCAGAATAATCAGAGCCACGCCGATGAGCAGCAGAATATAGGTGAGAATCCGTAGATTTTGCACTTCTTTTCGGGTTTCAGCCAGTTGTGATTCACGTTGCTCAACTCGTTTTTCCCGTGCGTCCAGTGCGTCTTTACGTTGGTCAAGCTGACGGCTCTTTTTTTGCAGCTCGGTTTGCAGCAGTTTTATTTCATCCTGTAACAACTCGAGCTTTTGCTCTTCTTTCTTCATGGTCTCATAGGCTTTTTCGGTCGTTTCCACAATGCGTGTCTCTTTTTTGGGAGCCGGTGGAGCCTTGGTTTCGGTCTTAGCCTGTTCACCGTTCTGGCAACCCATTAAAAAGAATACCATCAATAAAAAAATGATCCATCGCTTCATAAACATCTCCTTTGTTGTTATTAGTAGTACTGACGGAGCCACTTTCGGTATAGGGGTACAGATTATATTCCACGTCGTGCTGTCTTTGGGGGATCAATCAGGATGTTTTGCATTACATATTCATATGACATAACAAAATTGCAGAAACAGCTATTTCAGCTATAAAAGAGAAATTCGGTCTGGTTTTTCATCTCATCAGCGGCTCTGATCCTTGAGATTCTGGTCATTCAGAGTGCGGACCTCGCCGGTTCGGATGGTGATGCCGGATTGATCAAACCAGGTCAACAGGCCCATGGCATAGCGACGAGTGGTGACTAGTTCTTCCCGGAACCGACTCACACTGATGTCATTGTCGTTTGCGGCGATATCCCGCAGGACAGAGGTTGCGCGTTCGAGTTGCGCGGGTGTAAAATACATGCCTTCTTGCACGCGCACAATCTCGCCAAGACCCCGCATGGCAACCAAAAGGTCCTGCAGAGCCGATGAGCCGATATTCAGTTCTTTTTCCAGCTCTCCCTCCAGAGGGGGGTGAAATCCATTGTTTTGGATATGTTCACGGATCAGGGTTGTCTGTTTTCTTTGTTCCGGGGCCAGCGTGATGTTATGTGCGATGTGTTTGATCCCAAGGGGTGTGATGACAATGTCCTGGTTTTGTGCTGCCGTTTCGATGAGGGTTTCAAATGTCTGGGGGAATCCTTCTGCTTTGAGTTGGTCTTTGAGTTCCGCTTTTGAGCATGCCGGTCTGAGCGGAAAGCGTTGATGATAGGTTTCAAGGGTGTTCAGCAGGTTATGGTGTAATTCTTGATAACGGCGGGTCAATAGATAGACACGTTTGGTTTTGCTTCCCTGAGAGATCAGGGAGCCATTTGATTCCAGAAAGGGCAGACGACATTGCAGTTCGTTTTCCGGTAGACCCGTTAGCTTGCTCAGTTCGGATGTAGGCCATTCCCGTTCCGGGTGGTCTGCCAGCGCCACCGTGATGAGGGTCTCCGGATCGTCCTGCTCCAGGGCCTGTAGCCTGTTGATCAGTGTCTTTGAGACCCTTCGATGTGCGCGGGGTTCGGAATCGAGGATCACGCCCCCGCCGATGGTTCGCATGGGAGAGTACTGTCGGACAATGAACCGGTCTCCCCGTCTCGCCACGGTGGGGTTTTGCAGCAGGAGCTGAGCATAGCCCGACTCGCCCGGAGAGAGGGTGTCCGTGTCCAGCAGTTTGATCCGTGACATGATTTCCCGGGTTCCCAGGTGAAGCCGGACCCGTGTTTGCTGGCGCAGGGGACGGGGGGCTGTTGCCAGGAGCGTCAGCTTGACGTCCAGGTAGGGTGTCGGGTGGAAGCGATGGGGTGTGGCCAGCACATCACCTCGCTGAATGTTATCGGTGGCAATGTTTTGGAGATTAAGCGCAGCACGTTCTCCGGCTCCGATCTGTTGGGAGGTGTGGCCATGTGTCTGAATACCCCGAACGCGGGTCTGCAGACCCGCGGGCAGGACCTCCAGAGGCGTTCCCGGTGTCAGGGTCCCAGAGAGGATTGAGCCGGTCACGATGGTACCGAATCCCTTGATATGAAAGGACCGATCCACGGGCATCCAGAAAAACCCCTCCGACGGTCGTGACACGGCGTCTTGTGAGAGGGTGAGAAGGGCATGACGAAGTGCCTCGATGCCGTCACCGGTGTGTGACGAGACCCGATAGCACGGAACCGTCTCGAAACGCGTGCCTTTTACGGTCTCGCGCAGATCTTCTTCCACCAGATCGAGCCAGTCCCGATCCACCAGATCGATTTTCGTAATCACAAGCACATTCTGCCGTATATCCAACAGGGAGAGAATATCCAGATGTTCGCGGGTCTGCGGCATTACGCCATCGTCGGCAGCCACCACCAGCAATGCAATATCGATGGTGCTGACACCGGCCACCATGTTTTTTATGAACTTTTCGTGTCCAGGGACATCGATGATGGCCGTGTGGTCGTCCAGAAAGGCAAAGCCCAGATCGATGGTCATTCCACGTTCTTTTTCCTCGTGCAGACGATCCGGATCTTGTCCGGTGAGATGGTTGACCAGTGCTGATTTGCCATGATCGATATGACCTGCCGTACCGATGATCACGTACGCCATTGCGTCCTCCTTTATGGTTGCTTGCTATAGTCTAACAATCGCGGCGATAAAAAGCAAGAAGAGTCCCGCGAAATGCCCAACGACACTCTTTTCATGGGGTTGGATCTGAATTCACTTGCTTGTTTTGGCGAATTTGGTTACCCTTTACAATTCTTGTCTTTTCAACTCACCTGCATGTCCCGGCAAATCTGCCGGGGACGATACGATACTCTCTGGAGGAATTCATGAGCGACTCTTCATCCGGTAAAATGACCTGGAGATTCCCTCGGTTTTTCTGGGTAGCCAATGGCATCGAGCTTTTTGAGCGGGCGGCGTATTATGGTATGTTCATCGCACTGACACTGTACCTGACACGGGAGATCGGGTTTACCGATATTGAAACGGGATGGATCACCGCTATCTTTGCGGGTTTTATCTATCTGGCTCCAACATTTACCGGTGCGCTGGCAGACAAAATCGGGTTTCGCAATGCGTTGATAGCCGCGTTTTTGCTACTCAGCGGGGGGTATGGACTTCTGGGCGCCCTGCAGGTCAAATCCACTGCCTTGGTGTCCCTGTTTCTGATCCTGTTGGGGGGATCATTTGTCAAGCCCATCATCTCCGGTACAGTTGCCAAAGCCTCGGACGAAGCCAACCGGGCCCGCGCCTATTCGCTTTTCTATCAGATTGTCAATATCGGGGCATTCTTGGGCAAAACGCTGGCCAAACCGCTGCGAACCGAGTTGGGTCTGAAATATATCAATTTTTATTCAGCAGGTATGGCACTGGTTGCATTGCTTATTGTTCTGTTCTTTTATCGCAACATCGACCAGTCCGGTATGGGCAAAAGCCTGAAAGAGACGGCCAAAGGTCTGTTGCGGGTGTTATCCAATGTCCGGTTTATGTTTCTCATTCTCATTACCGCCGGATTCTGGGTCATCCAGGGACAGCTCTACGCCACCATGCCAAAGTACGCACTGCGGATGATTGGTGAGCACGCCGCTCCCGAATGGCTGGCCAACATCAACCCTCTGGTGGTGGTCTTGCTGGTGGTTCCCATCACTCAGCTGGTGCGCAAAATCAGCCCCATTGCCTCCATCGCCATTGCGCTGGCGATTATTCCCTTTTCCGCTTTGTCTGTGGCGTTGAGTCCCGTTTTGGAACAGATAGCCGGCCACAGTGTCAATTTCGGTGTTGTGCATCTCCATCCCATCACCGTTATGTTGAGTCTGGGCATTGCTTTTCAGGGTTTGTCCGAATGTTTTCTGTCGCCACGCTATCTCGAGTTTGCCTCCCGGCAGGCTCCTCAAGAGGAGGTGGGATTGTATATGGGATTTTCTCATCTCAATATCTTTTTTGCCTGGATCATCGGCTTTGCCGTTTCCGGATACCTGCTCAATGCCTATTGTCCCGATCCCACCACATTGCCGCTGGTGGCTCAGGAGCAGCGGATGGCGGCGCTGGCGGGCAAGATGCCCATGCCGGAGGCGTATGCCAATGCGCATCACATCTGGATGGTTTTTGCCGTCATCGGGGTTGTGGCCTTTTTGCTGTTGCTCATTTACAAGTGGGTCACCGACGCCATCGATCGCAAGAACACCTCCGCGTGACCGGGTTTTCTTTGGGTTGGGTTGTAGAGCGTGTGGTCAGCGTTTGGGCTGCGACCGGAGGCGTGGAAATCCAAAGATGATGGCCAGAATCGCCACTGCGGCCAGAATAAAGACGTAGAACATATTGGATACGATGGCCAGCGGCGAGAGCTGTGCGATCGAGCCAGCCAGAAGGATCTGGGCGCCATAGGGAATGAGACCCTGCAGGATGCAGGAAAAGATATCCAGCAGACTCGCGCTGCGGCGGGGATCCACGCCGTTTTGTCGGGCGATATCGCGGGCCAGGTTGCCGGTGATGAGGATGGCCACGGTATTGTTGGCGGTGCAGAGATCGGCAAAGCTGACCAGTGAGGCGATACCGAATTCTCCCATCCGGCGTCCGTCTGTTGCCTTGCCGAATTTTTGTGTCAACCGGTCGATCTGGCGCAGAATGAATGCGATGCCGCCGTGATAGCGGATCAATTCACCCAATCCACCGATAAAGAGCGACAGGATGAGGATCTCCTGCATCCCGGTGAATCCGGCATAGATATCCTGGGCGTATCTGAGTAACGAATAGTCGGGTACGGTGACTCCTCCCACGATTCCGGTGAACAGGATTCCGGCGGACAGGACCAGGAAGACATCGATGCCAAAGACGGCCATGACCAGAATCAGGATATAGGGAACCACCTTGAGAGTCTGATAGCTGCCCGGTTCGTTCATTTGTCCCTGGGTTCCCAGCCACCAGAAAATCACCACCGTAACAAGCGCGGCTGGCGTGGCGATCATCAGATTGAGTCTGAACTTGTCCTTCATCTCGCATCCCTGCGTCCGGGTCGCGGCAATGGTGGTGTCCGAGATCATGGAGAGGTTGTCGCCAAACATGGCACCTCCGACCACGGCGCCCATGGCCAGTGCCAGAGACAGATCGGTTCTGTCCGCAACACCCACAGCGATGGGAGCGATGGCCGCGATGGTCCCCATAGAGGTTCCCATGGCGGTAGAGATAAATCCGGCAATCAGGAAAAGCCCCGGAAGAACCCATACGGGTGGGATAACTGACAAACCCAGATTTACCGTGGATTCCACTCCGCCGATGGATTGTGCCACCTGAGCAAAGGCACCGGCGAGAAGATAGATCATACACATTGTGATAATATTATAGTCTCCCACTCCCTTTAAAAAGACCGTGATCTTTTTGGAAAAAGAATGTCTCCCCATGGCCAGTGCCAGAACGATGGCCGGCAGAATGGCCACCGTGGCCGATAACTGATAGAACGCCATGTCCGTTCCGGATGAGTAGAGGTAGGTTCCGGTGCCGATAAAGAGACTGAGGAACAGGAGCAACGGAAAGAGAGCGAAACCATTGGGCTTGGGATGATCCATGGCCAACCTCAAATTAGAGTCATCGGATATTCGGGATTCAACAGATGCAAAGATAGGGGTTTGCAACACAAGAATCAAGCGTGCGGGAACAAAAGAATCGGAG
>CAYPUH010000251.1:0-6912 GCA_964413725.1 uncultured Cytophagia bacterium | reverse complement strand
CGGTATGAGGCCCGGAACCATAGCCGGTTATCAATTTGCGATTGCATCTTACGAGAGTCCGGATTACGATCTTCGCCCTTTTCCCACAGATCTTTCCCAAATCGATATCAAACCCGAGGATTGGGAATTGGGAAGCACTCTCAATCTGCCCTTTGATTATTCGGAACTGGATATCGATCGTTTCAGAATCGGTATTCGGGTGATTTCAAAGCAAGGAGAAAGCAAAGAATGGCAACGAGAAACACACGCGATGATCAGACCCCGCTTAAACGCGGCATTCGTTCGCAATGGATCGCATATGCAGATAAAGGGCCAGCTTCCCTCGGAGATTGTTCCACATATATGGAATCGGGTATTAAATGTCAGTGTCCTCTATAATGATCAACGCGTGATTGTCAAAGAATTCAAGGTTCCTGCCAACGGCTTTATCAACGAGATATTCGCGGTTCCCATGTCTCTGCCGACCTGTTTGTCGGTCAAAGTTGTGATGAACTATTATCATTATCAATTGCGCGAGCATCCTTTTTATGTGACGGCTGCGGAACGGAAAGGAACTGTTTTGTTCGATACGCCTCAGACGACAGCGGAGGAAACCATCCGAATCCGATTGCTGTCATCCTGTTTCGCGGGCGGAGAACCCACTGCCGGATATCAATACGCGATTACATCAATAGACAGTGAAACGGTCTACCGTCCTTTCCCCTCCGAGGGTGTCTATGATTTTACGTTTGATCAGTATCGATATCATGGCTGGGTGACTCTGGATTTTTCAATACGCGGACTCGATACCAAGGTAAATATTCATTTAAAAGAGATTACGGTAAACGGAAAAGAACATATGACCACGCAGCCCTTTGAACCCTTTCCGTTGCAACCTAGGATAAGTCGGGTTTCGATCTCTGACGATCAACAGTTACAGTTGGGTCTGGATCCGGCAACCGTCGATCAAAAGTCACTGCGCATAAAGGCCATACTGCGGAATTCGCAGGGCGTGATCGCCTATACGGTATTTTCATATCAGGATGATATCCAGAACATCTCGACAACGATAAATTGGTCGATCGTTGATCTCTATGAGACTCTTGAACTGCAGGTAGGCAGCCGCAGTGAGAGTAACTATTCATATTCCAGTTATTATGATGTCACTATTATTCCTCAAACCGGTGGAGGGTATCGTGTGGATTGGCAACCACGTGATTGACGGAAACGAAAGAAAATTTATCTATATCATTTCTTTACTTTTGGTGTGTTTTACCTTTCAGGCGTACGCTCAACAGCCAGCTCTGGATGCGTTTGTGGCGGTGAAGAAAGATTCATTGTTCATTTTTATGAACAAAACCCCACGTATCGGCGAAGGATATGATATTGAAATACAGTATTCCGATGAATCGGATTTTATTCTTCTGAATGAACACCTGATCGTGCCGGATCTCAATCCGTACAGTGTGAGAGCCGCTCTGGGTGATTATTACTATCAGCTCATCCGAGAGCTCAATCTGGACTCTGAACAGGAGTTGTTGCTGCAGTTGCGCACCGATCCGTTTTACGGACAGATTGCCATGTTGTCCAACCGGCAGGCAGCACAGATTCTGGGACGATTTTTTGCTGTCGGCAATATTACCACAGATAAAGTGATTGTTAGGGTTTCTCTGAAAAACAGAGCCAAGCAAGTTCTCGAACAGGTAACCAAAACGGTGACCATGATGGAACGTATTCCAGAGTCGGTAACCGATTTTAAGGCGCAGCAGCTGGACAATGCTGTCAAACTGACTTGGAATTATGCCACGTGGCAGGGTGATTATCATGATCTGGCCTTTTGTTTCAAGCTATCCCGCTCCGCCGACGGTGAGGCGTTTTTCGATCTCGAACACCGGCTTTTGTTGCGGGTGGAAGGCATGCCTTTGGAGTATATCGACTATACCGCAGAGCCGAACCACAGCTATCGTTATCGGATTGTGGCTGTGGATGCCATCGGCCAAGTCAGTGAGTCAGTGGAGGTCGCCATTCAGGCACGTGACATCGTGAGTCCGGTGCGTCCCAAAGGGCTGGTCGCTGTGACAGAGCCGGGAAAGGTCCTGTTGACCTGGAATATGAGTCTGGATCTCGATGCCATAGGCTATCATGTCTATCGCTGGATTGCCGCTGCAACGGATTCGGTTCGGGTCAACGACCGCTTAATTCCTGCGGATACACCGTCGTTTACCGATTCCGCAGCGCAAGCCGGAGTGAATTATTATTATGGGGTGACGTGCGTGGATTCTGCCGGTAATGAGGGACCTCATTCGAACCGGGCCAGCGTTTTGCTTACCGATCGTCAGCCGCCTCTGGCTCCGGAGCGATTACATGCGAACTGGCGCAGCAACGGCGTACATCTGCACTGGCCGGCCTCACCGAGCACGGATGTGTCGGGCTATCGTGTGCGGCGTGGCTATGACGAACAGGAATCCTTTCGCCTGCAGGAAGAGCTGATTACCGATACCTCCTATGTCGATTCCGGCTCGCCGGAACGTGACATCGAACCGGGTCGGCACTATTATTACAGCGTGGTAGCGGTTGATACTATGAGCTATCCCAGCAGTGCTGTGGGCTGTTGGCTGTTGATACCGGATACGCAGCCTCCCAATGCCCCGGGACGTGTGGTGCTGCGCAACGATAACGGCCGGGCTATGGTCATCCGCTGGAATCCGAGTCTCTCGCACGATATCGCGGGCTATCACCTGCGGCGATATGACCGGGACGACAGCTTAAAGATCGCAGACCTTTTGCCCGGACAGCGTGACTATGTTGACCGCCAGGCGGTTGTTGGCTCCACGGTACGGTATGGTGTCACGGCCATAGACACCGCCGGCAATGTGAGTGAGGCTGCGTTGTCTGATGCCCTGTTGTTTCGTGATTTTACCGACCCCACCACCCCGGCCTTTGTTACGGCCGTCAAAACGGAAAAAGGGGTGCGTATACGCTGGGAACCTGTGGGTGATTTTGATCTGGCCGGCTATCGGATCTATTCCAGTTCTTTACCCACAGGTGTGGGGACAACACTCAATAAAGATCTGACCCTGGATCTCGAGTGGCTTGATCCACAAGGCAACGCCGGTACCTGGTACTGGATCCGCAGCGTCGATACATCGGGAAATCAAGGTCGAAAATCAGAACCCGTACAGGCTGTTGAGGCGGCCCCACCACCCGGCCCGTGACCGGGGTGTCGTAAGCCTGAAACGACTTTTTTTACAGGATGACCCCTCCCCGTATCTTCCATTCCGACGGTCTTTTGGTTACATGGCCTTTATTTGATCATCATCATCCGCCGCGTGAGCACCCGCTCACCGGCCTGCAGCCGGTAGAGATAGACGCCGCTGGCCACGCGTCGCCCGCTGTTATCCCGTCCCTTCCAGGTGACTGTGTAAGCGCCTGCGGGGTGATGGCGATTCACCAGCGTTCGTACCTGATGACCGTCGATGCTATAGACCGCCAACGACACCTCGGCCGGCATGTCCAGCTGATAACGGATGGTGGTCTCCGGGTTGAAGGGATTGGGGTGGTTTTGATCCAGGACAAATTCCTCTGGTGCTATTCCGGCATCGATAACCTCGACCCCCTCCTGAGTCATGATCCTGTATGGCGGCTGTATCGGTGGATAAATCGGTATAGAGCGATAGAAAGAGCTGTAGACGAGAGTAAACGAATAGAGCGATTCATCCGAATCCGTGTTGGGAATCGAGATCGAGATGGATGCCGAGTGTCCGGGTCTGATCGCCGAGAGTCGTAATCGAAACGATGTCGATTTTCCGGGCGCAACAGAGGGTGCCGGATTGCGCTCCAGTCTGGCATATTGCCCCTTGACCGTCACGCGGGGGGATCCTGTCAGCTTGAGGTCTTTTGTGCCTTGATTGTAGAGAGTGTAGGTGACATAGAGCGCCCGGCTTCCCATTCCGCTGATAGCATCCCGCTTGCCGACGGGGATATCGATGCGACCTCGTTTGATATGGATTTCCGGTGACCCCTGAATCGCGGTACCCAGGTCCAGCCGGTTGCTGAGCGTGCTGTATCCGGGCAGTTTGATTTTGATATAACGAGGCAATCCCTGTCCACGCAACTCGGCCCGGGTGCCGTGAAAGCGGAAATAATTGCCCTGCGGCCATTGGTGCCCCGGGCCCTGTTCACGCGATTCGTAATAATAGAGACCGCAGGCATAGCCCGAGATATGATATGCGTCCAGGGTACCCAATGACCGGCCGGTCGATGCATTATAGACTTGAATGTTGCCCCAATGTGGTGATTGTCCGAGTTGCTCACCGGGGATGCTGACATCGATACGCGGACACCCGTCGGTGGCGAACCAGATGTTCGTCTCTTGCAAAAGGATCTCCACCGGTCCGTAGGGTCCACCCAAGATGCCCGTGTCCTCTACATCGCAAAGCCAGTAGTAATAGGAATCCCGTCCGTCAATGGAGGTGTCATCATAGGAATAGACACCAAACATGTCCTGAGCGGGAATAAAGGCGATCTGTTGCGCGGTGTCAAAAGAGTTTTCCGTGTTCCGATACAGATAATAGCCGAGATTTTTCACTTCAGAGGCGGATTCCCAGGTGATATGATTGTGGCCGGGTTCAACGCGATGGCCGCTAAAATCGACCAGTGTTACAGCGTTCCACTCGGGGATGACCCGTTCAAGTGTTGACGAGTGTCCGTTATTGTCAATGGCCGTAATGGTCATGATGGTTTCCCGTTTGCGGCTGATGGGAAGATCATCATAGTGCCAGACCTCCTGTCCCTGACAGACAAAGGTCTCGTCCCAATAATTGAGTTGAATGACCACCCTGTCGATGCCATCTTCATCTGCGGCCCACCCGGAAATGCTGTTCTGCTCCCGTCCCAGTCTGTTCACATCGAGGGGATCGTTGATGATCAACTCGGGAGGGGACTGTACCGGTTGTATGCAATAGTCATCCACAGAGTGTATTCCCTGACTCGCGAGGGCTGCAGCGGTCTGGGGATGTTGCCAGTTCGGAGGCATCAGCCATCCCCACAGATGGGGCAACATCGATTCCAACAGCACCACATCCCCTCGCATAAACTGGCCGGGAGGATCGTGAGGACAATGGAGATCGTCAGTCTGACTTCCGAGCAACAGCCCGGCGAGCAGGTCCTGACCCTGCGACAGGATGGGGCCACCGCTGGCCCCCTGACCGATAACACCCTCATAGACGATCAGCTCGAGAATGTCATTATGAAATCTCGGAGGATGATCGGGCCGAAAAAGACTGAAATGCTTTGGTGCCTGTGATCCATGATGTATAGAATAGTAATTGTGGGAAGCGATATCCAAACATCCCATATAGGGTTCAATGCGGGGTCTGTTTTGCATCTCCGTGTTATGGTCGTGAGAAGGTATCAGGAGCAACAGGACATAGCCCTCGTTCGCGCTGGCGTCGAGAACGACAGCGCTGTCTATGGCGTTTTCTCCTACCAGATCCGTCATAAAGGGGTCCATGCGTCCGCCCCATGCCAGCTGTTCATAATCGAAATACAAAAGCAGATGGTCTGTTGTAAAGATCTGACCTGTTTTGAGATGGGTAAAGCCGGCCCGGTTAAAGGCATCATGGGAGGTTAACAGAAACAGCGGTGGAGTGCTCGACGGAACGTTTCGCATGGAATAAAAATTATAATTGTGTGATTTGACCAAAAACCCGGTTTGAAAGAACGATTCGGAGATATTATTCAGATTCCGTACGGACATCATACAGACGGCCTCCTGGTAGTCATAATCCGCACAAGTGACATTCAATCTGCAGGTATTTACATCTTTTAGCTCCGATAGAGGAGACAAGGACAGAGTTTCATCCGGATTGGGTATTTCCTGTGCGCCGATGCCAATGGCGAGGCCGATGATTATCAGGATGGTGAATGACAGTTGCGTATGTCGCATACGTTGCTCCTTTCCCGGGTTGCGTTGCGGATCAACAGGTGAGTGCACCCCTTGACGGTGGTGTACCCATGGCTTTGATGTCATCATGTTGCGAATGGCATGACCGTGTGGTACTGTCGTGTCTGTATTACGGACGCTTGGATGGATCGAATATGCAACGATAATGCCGGAAAACACGAATACGTGGTAGTAGAATCAGTCGTAAGATATGAAATTACAAGGATAAAATTTGCCCGGTGCAGGTCTGTCATTCAACAGAACTATAGTTGGTGAAATCACCAACCGGTAGCGTGCAAATGCCCAAAGGGGAGAGGGTGAGGTATCTGTCGGCAGAGCCGACAGGATGCATTCCCGGCCGGAGGCCGGGAACGAGGCAAGAGAGCGAATCTCGCGAAACAAAGTTTCGCGAGGCTATGGGGTGCCCAAACGGAGTTTGGGCACCAGGAGGGGGGGCAGCGCCAGATGGGACATTTTCATGACCGCCGGACTCGGTGTCCGACGCCCTGGTGCAGAATATCGACATCCTGCCCACAGTCCTGGAGGCGGCCGGGGCGCCACCCTTTGCGGATGTGCGGGTGGATGGTAATAGTTTTTTGTCCGTCCTTCGGGGACGCGAAGAGCAGACCAGAGATGTGGTGTTTGCCGAGGCCGGATACAGCCGCTCGGTGTTCGACGGTCGCTATAAATATATCGCCGTTCGTCCGCCCCGGGACGCGATCGAGGCGATGCGTTCGGGGGAACGAGGCTATGCGATGAACCTGGTAGGCGAATTCAAACAGGCGCACTCGCAGATCGCCATGCAATACTATCCGCACTATTTCGACCCCGACCAGCTCTACGACCTGGAGACCGATCCCTACGAACAGACCAATCTCGTCGACGAGCCGGGGCATGCCGGCATCCTTGGTCGACTCAAACAGACCCTGTCGGGTCACCTGGCCACCATACCGCGTGACTTTGATACGGGGCCGGTGCCGTTCATGGAG
>CAYPUH010000250.1:0-6940 GCA_964413725.1 uncultured Cytophagia bacterium | reverse complement strand
GGGCAAGACCACCTTGCTCAACACCTTGATCAGTGAGCACCGCTTCGATGTAAACGAGGTCAGGGAAAAAGATCACAAGGGTCGGCATACAACGGTGAGCCGGCAGCTCATTCGTCTGGAATCGGGAAGCCTCTTTATCGATACCCCGGGTATGAGGGAGCTGGGTACGTTTGCGATCGACACCGGTTTGGAGGAAACGTTTGATGATATCGTTTCCCGTGGCCGTCATTGTCGCTTTAAAGACTGCACGCACACACACGAAGCCGGTTGCGCGGTAAAAGAAGCCGTTGAGGAGGGCGTGATCGACCCGAACCGATACGACAACTATCTCAGGATTCAGAAAGAAGCCGCTTATTATGAGATGTCTTATCTGGACAAACGGAAACGGGACAAATCACGTGCAAAGATTATAAAGAATTACAAAAAGATGATGCGAAAGAAATAGAAACACAAAGGATGAGTCAAAGTGACGGCTGGGCGGATTTGGGATCTGGTACATTGGTTTGAGGATGGATGCGAATTCATGCGTTTCTTGTATTTCCCCGCACAGCCGCACTTTGGCTTCATATCGGTCCATATAACGTACTCGGAAAAACAATGTTGTCAATAGGCCAGTACGTCGGACAATCGTTTTATGAATAAAACCCCCGTTATCCGGGTTGAACATATTGGCGAGTTCCTATGGTCGCAGCATTTGATGTCCATTATCACGATGATCAAACGGCCCGGGCGGCCGCTGTGGTCTTCGAATGGGTCACGGATTCAGTACCCTGTGGTGTTTATGTTAAAACCATAACACATATCGAATCCTACGGTCCCGGATCCTTTTAAAAGAAAGAGCTGCCATGTATTTTAGAGGTACTGTCCGGAATTGAGGAGGCCCTTGACACGATTATAATCGATGGCTATGTCTCTCTGGGGGACCGACCGGGAATGGGACGGGTTTTGAGCGATTCTATCGATCCGGGCATTGTCGTCATCGGGGTCGCGAAAACGGTTTTCAGAGGCAGCACACCGGAAGAGGCCCGGCAGGGAACGAGTAAAAGACCCCTGTATGTCACCACGCTTGGAATCGATCCCCGGGAGGCCCGGAGACTCATCGAGACCATGCACGGACCGTATCGAATTCCGACTTTTTTGAAAGAGGTCGATCGGGTATCAAGAGAGAATGCAAAAGGAGATACTATTGATTTCCGAAGACGTTTTATTTGCGCTGGGATTGACGGTATTTGCCGGCTTGTCCACCGGGATCGGCAGTGTCATGGCGTTTTTCGCGAAACGATTCAACCCCAAGTTTCTTGCCGGGTCATTGGGCTTTTCCGCGGGTGTTATGATCTATGTGTCTTTGATCGAGATCTTTGTCAAGGCAAAAGAGTCATTGATGGATGTCTATGGGCCAAAACCCGGCTATTGGGCAACTGTTATCTCTTTCTTTATCGGTATTGGCATCATTGCCCTTATTGATAAACTGGTTCCGTCTTTTGAGAATCCCCATGAAGTCAGGAATATGGAACCCGATGAACTGGACGATCAATACAAAAGCAAATTGATGCGCATGGGTGTCTTTTCCGCCCTGGCAATCGGCATCCACAACTTTCCCGAAGGTCTGGCCACATTTATAGGCGCCCTGCACGATCCGACCATGGGCGTCAGCATCGCCGTTGCGATCGCCATCCACAATATTCCCGAGGGCATTGCCGTTTCCGTGCCCATCTATTATGCTACGCAAAGTAAAAGGAAAGCGTTTAATTATTCTTTTCTGTCCGGATTTGCAGAGCCGGTCGGAGCTGTGGTTGGTTTTTTTCTTTTTCAAACTCTTTTCAACGATGCTACGTTCGGGTTGATATTCGCAAGTGTTGCCGGCATTATGGTTTACATCTCGTTGGATGAGTTGCTGCCCACCGCTGAAGAGTATGGCGAACATCATGTGGCCATCATGGGACTCGTGGCCGGAATGATCGTTATGGCGGCGAGTCTGGTCCTGTTTGCCTGATTCAGGATCGGGATTTGACCAAAACAATTTCATACAGTTTTTCATTATCGTTTGATCGGTTCGGTTCTTTTTAAATAGTGTATCCGATCCGGGACGACCTTTGTCTGATGTTTTGAACATGGCCCGGTCGTATTCAACGAGGTGGTAATTGAAATGATATCCGTTATGATAAACAAAAGGTGTTCCAGGATGTTCATGGTTGTGTTCCCGTTCATCGTGCTGTTGCTCTCGATCCTCATCCATGCAGAAATTGGAACCGCAGCGGTGCCGGAAGATGATTCTGCGGAGGGCTGCAGACCCGACACGCCCTCCCGGTATTGGCAGGAGGCGCTGCAGGCGACGCGGCAGCCCGTTCGCCCCGGATGGCCCGGGGAACGCCCGTTCTGGAATGTCCATTCGAAACGATTTATGTATGCTCCCGCTTTTAATTTCGAATCGCGAGAGAACGCGGCAACCTACCGGGTTGTGGCCCGTGCTCAGGGCGATCCCCGGCAATACACCACCACCATCGACCAGCCGTGGTCGGCGTTTCCCTCGTTGTGGCAGCAACTGCCGTGCGACCGGATAACCCTCATCGTCGAGGCGATCGGAACCGATGGAGAGGTCATCGATACGGTGGGCACGCGTTCGTTTCTGAAAAGCCCGGCATTCAACGGTCCCTATCACGACCCTCCGTATTCGTATCGGGAGAGTGCACGACGGAGCTTACACGATCTTTTACATCAGGACCGGATTCAGCACTGGCTCGAACATGGAAAACCCGGAGAGGATTATTGGGGCTGGGCCAATCCCTCAAAGGTGATGGGGGCTCTCATCTCCGGAATGGTGCACTATGCCACACATTTTCCGGAGGCGCAGGATGCCGGTATGGCCCGGAGACTGGCCCGTATCGTGGCTGACTTTTTGCTCACGCTCCGCGAGCCGGCCGACCATCGGCTGGCCCACTGGCCCCTGACCTATTGGGATGGCATTCCCTCCGGTCGCCATCCCATACAACCGGAGCAAATCAAGACCAATTTCGTCGTCGATGCCGGAATGGCGTTTCTGGATCTGTACGACCTCACCCGGGATACGACCTATTACCAGGCGGCCCTGAACATTGCAGAGACCTTTGCGGCCGTGAAAACCGATGCCGGGACCTGGCCGCAGATGTTCGACCGGAAGACGGGTCAGGCGGCCACAAACTCGAATCTGTTGATCCCCACCTGGGTGATTCTCTTCCTCGACCGGTTTCATGACGAGTATGGACTGACACAGTTTCAGTCGATGCGGGACGAAGCGTTGCAGTGGTGTCTGCAACATCCGGTGCAGACCTATGGCTGGTATGCCCAGTTTCTCGATACACCGCCCGGACAGCGGTACAAAAACATGTCCCGCGACGAGGTCAATGAACTGGCAAATATCCTGTTGACTGAAAAAGATGTTGTGCCGGAACAGCAACAGATCGCACTCGAACTGCTTCGCTTTGCCGAGGATCAATTTGTGGTCTGGGACCAGAGAGATCCGGTACTGCGAACCCGCTGGTTTCGGCAAGGGTCGATGTTTGATGGCACCGGACCGGAGGGAAGCGACTGGTTCGTCCCCTCTGCACTGGAACAGTACAAGTTTTATACGCCCATCAGCGAAAGCAACACCATGATGATCCAGTCCTATCTCGCGGCGTATCAGCGGACAAGCCGATCCATATTCCGGGCCAAGGCGGTGTCAATGGCTAACACCCTTGTCCGGGCGCAACTCTATCACGGAGGGGGCGAGATCCCGACCCATCTGCGTCGAAGCGCCCTCGACGACGATTTTATCCATACGGGTATCCATTCGGCGCTGACATTGCTAGAACACGCTGAGACGCTTTCCGACGGATTGGGTGAGATGTAGGCCTGGACGAGAATTTGATTCTTTTTCCTTGTATTAATCTTTTCTAATCCTTAAATTTCTATTATTAGTGGATTTTTATCATAAAAGATATGACAGCCTTTGATCGGAATAATTTTCCTGATCGATTCAAATGCTGTATAGTCAATAAAACTATTCTTTTAAGCCCACAGACGCGTGAAAGTAAAAAAGGTCTACTCATCTCACTACCTGATCAGCCATCGGGTGGAATATGTTTATCCAGTTGTTTTGATTTTAAAAGATCGATTCAGACACGTATATTTCCCGTCTCTGCCCTCCTCTTCCTTTTGAGCAATATATCCTAGCACGATCAACACAGTATCGCATATCTCTTTGATGTAAAAAACGTTTGTTTTAAAGGGGCTCGTCGTCACCTATCGGATTTATCTGCTCCAAGCCCAGAAAAAACAGGTTATAGTGATTGATTGGTTGGTCAACAGTCGAGGTGTTTGCATTACCAAATTTTCGGTGCGATGTTCCTCTTTGCCATTGAGAAGAGTCAACTATAGAGCGGAACTCTTTGGTTAAACGCTAGGTGGAGGGAAAAATGATGGATGCTAGAAAGAGTTTTTTCGTTTTGATTCTCGTACTTTTCAGCTTTACTTTTTTGCTTGCCGAAGAAGAAGCTGATTTGATCCTCTGGAATGGTAAAATCATTACCGTCGATCCCAAAGATACCATCGTCGAAGCGGTGGCGATAAAAGACAGTCTTATCCTCGCTGTGGGCTCCAATCAAGAGATACAAACCTATCAGGGACCAGAAACAGAGATGCGCAACCTGAATGGTCGTTGCGTGACGCCTGGGATGATCGATGCCCACCTTCACCTCCAGTATTATGGACAGACGGAGAATGAATATGTCAATCTCCGTCCACCGCGCGCGGAAACCATAGAAGATGTTGTGGATCTGATTGCAGAGGATGTTGCAGAAAAAGCCCCCGGTGAGTGGGTTATGGGAGATGGGTTTTTCAAGCTGGAAGATATGCGACTTCCCAATAAATGGGATCTGGATCCGGTGTCGCCGGACAACCCGGTCTTCTTGAACAGCATGGGTGGACACTATGGTGCATGCAACAGCAATGCCCTTGAAATTGCCGGGATCGATGCAAGTACAGCCGATCCTGAGGGCGGAATCATCGAACGCGATTCTCTGACCGGTGAGCCCACCGGTGTGTTCTGGAATCATCCTGCAATGGATAGGGTACGATATTATATTCCTCATTTCGATGAAAACGTGCTGGCTCAAGATGTTATTTTTTCTCAGGACCTCTGTCTGATCACCGGCATCACCAGCTTTCAGGATGTCAATACCCGCGGCCTGACAAGATTGATGGGATATTATAATGCATTGGACTCTCTTAAAACACGAGCATGGTTATTATTTACAATAGAAAAACCTCAAGATACAAAAACCAGCCTTGAACGACTTTTTGTTTATAATGGACCCTGGCTCAGTCTGGGTGGGGATAAATTTCTTTTGGATGGACAACCGCCCACCTCATACACCTATGAACCCCATCCCGGACCGTCCTGGGATCTTTCCACATGGAATAGAGACTCTTTGGAGGTGGCTGTCAAAAAATTGCATCGAGCCGGACATCAACTTGCCTTTCATGCTATGGGTGATCGTGCGATCGATTTGGCCCTGGATATGATTGAAGCAGCTCAGGCGGATACCTTTCGGGAAGACCACCGCCACCGCATAGAACACTGTATGATTCCCACATCTGAAGCCTTGCAGCGTATTAAAGACCTCAATGTGGTGGTATCCATTCAACCAGCCGCTATTTTTGCCAGTGGGAAATTTTACGTACAATATTGGGGTACGGAACGCATAAAACGTTTTAAACCCATGAAAACCATGCTGGAGTTGGGCATCCCGGTAGCCTTGGGTACAGATTACCCCACCATTCCCTATATCGCACCCAAATATACTCTCTGGTCGGCTTGTGTCAGGCGGTCGGAAACAGGCGTTTACGTCGGACCTCATGAACGGGTTACGATACAACAAGCGCTGTACGCTCATACCATGGGGTCCGCCTACGCTGCCTTTCAGGAAGATGTCAAAGGCTCCATTGAGGTCGGCAAATACGCCGATATGGTGGTCTGGTCGCACGATCTTTATTCAATTCCTGTCAATCAACTGAAAGATATGTTCGTCATTGCTACTATTGTCGGGGGAACCGTTTACGACAACCCCAATGTGGGTGTGGAACATCAACACCAGAAAACCCAGCCCAATCGATTTACCTTGTATCCAAACTATCCCAATCCATTTAACGCTTCCACTATTCTTTCATTTGATATCCCCCATCGATCTCACGTCCAAATCAATATTTTGGATGTTCGGGGCCGTTTTGTCCAATGTATTGCCAATAAATTGATGGATACGGGGCGACACACCATCACCTTTGATGCAAACCATCTGGCTAGCGGAATTTATTTCTCGCAAATGAAAACAAAATACTTTACTCAATCCCGGAAAATGATTTTGGTAAAATGATCAAACAGTTCCAACCGATCCCTAACACGTGATAAGAAACCCATCGTAATGGGGTCGGATCTGACGTTGATGTTGCACTAGTCAAGAAAATCCATTGAAACAGGTTATGTTATGCGTTTTGCGGTGGACATACCGGAGCGAAGCCGGGGATGTGGTAATTATGTTTTTCGCACTCTTGATAGATCTGTGTGTCGTGGTCCAGATCAACCATGTCACTGTTACCAACTGGAAAGATCGCTATCCGTAAGGTATGACTCGAATTATATGCATAATAAACATTAGGATAGCAAAAACCACTTGTAACCCGTTTCTGGAATGCCTAAATTCTGCTCTGTAGGACACTTTAGCTTCAAATGTTTTTGTCCTGGATTCTGTTAACACAGAATCCAGGTTCACCCTTTAGTTGACGATATTATATTGAATTTATTTGAAATTCGGTGCTTCGCACCGAATCTGGGTGTGTTTCAGGTGTACTTTGGTTGAAACAGCAACTGCACGCTTTAACCCGGCACATTTGACGCCGTCTGCACGTTCACATACCAGCACTATGA
>CAYPUH010000249.1:0-6948 GCA_964413725.1 uncultured Cytophagia bacterium | reverse complement strand
ATCCTGAGCAGAGATCCCATGCGTCCTCAACCGCGATTGGATGTTATGGCGGGTGAACCTGAACGCGCCCGGGGCATGGCGGTCACCATCGGCAGACCCGTCGTCCAGAATGGCCACGAGGTCCGTTATCTCAGCCTGTCTCATAATCTGATTCGCGGCGCTGCCGGCGGATCTGTACTCAACGCCGAGTTGGCATATCGTGAGAATTTAATATGATTGTTATGAAGATTGGCGGCTCGTCACTGCGCAGCACAGATTCTCTGTTGCGGATTGTGGATTTGATCGAAAAAAAACCTGATCCGGAAAAATGTATTGTCCTCTCAGCTGTCAATGGCGTTACAGACCATTTGATCAAAAGTATTGATGAAGCACTGCATACTGATCGCAAGATATCGGGCATTCTGGACTATTTATCAAGTCTGCATCGCGAATTGGTGATAAGTACGATTCAATCATCACTTTACAAACGCCATGTCCTGGATGAATGCGAATATCTGTTGTCGCGGTTGGAAAAGTTGTTGTTCGGTATCGCCTATACAGAAGAATGTACGCGAAAAACCCGCGATGCGGTGATTTCCACCGGAGAACGGTTGGCTGTTCAAGTCGTAGCGGGTGTACTGAATGATCGTGGTCTCTCGTCAGTGCCCATGGATTCCGACAAAATCGGTGTGATTGCAACCGGTGAGTTTGGATTCGGCAACGCGGATCTGGAAGCAACGTCGGTGGCGCTTCCTCTTTCGGTCAATCCGGTATTACAGAAAGGAACCATCCCCCTGATAACCGGTTTCTTTGGCGGAACACCCGACCATCATACCATAACCTTTGGGCGAGGGGGTACTGATTACTGCGCTGCTGTCGTGGCGTATGCTATGGATGCGGACGAGCTCTTGATCTGGAAAGATGTGGATGGATTTATGACCGCTGATCCGGAAATGGTTCAAAACCCAATTCCTCTGCACGATCTCGGCTATAGCGAAGCGGCCGAGCTGTCTTATTTTGGCGCTTCGATACTCCATCCGCGAACCGTCGAACCTCTGGCTCGTAAGGAAATTCCAGCTCGTATCAAGAATACTTTTCATCCCGAAGCTCCGGGTACTGTAATCGGGCCGGAATACCAGCAACGTGAAGATGTCATCAAAAGCGTCACATTTAATCCGCAAATCGGCGCCCTTCGACTTCACGGTGCCAGTTTGGGACAACAAGTGGGGTTTCTCAGTACCGTGGTCTCGGTTTTGAGTGAGAACGGCTTTAATATTATTTCCGTTATCACATCGCAGACCGCTGTTAACCTGTTACTAGCAAAACGGGATGTCTCCCCCTGTCAACATTTGGTCGAATCCCTCCATATCCCCTATATCGATCATGTGGAACCGGTACTGGATGTGGCACTTGTGGGTGTGGTCGGTGAAGGTCTGGCCGAGACAAAAGGACTGGCCGCCCGGGTGTTTTCTTCCGTGGCCAATGGTGGTACCAATGTCGAAATGATCGTTTCCGGAGCCTCCAAAGTCGCCCAGTATTTTATAATCAAAGAAGTTGATCTGAAAAAGACCATTCAGGCCATCCACAAAGAGTTTTTTGAACAAATGTCCTGAGTTGGATTTTCTCAAAGAGGGATCTATGAAAAAAGCATATTCGATTGATTCCGATCGTATCATTATCGATTACTCATCTGTGTATTGTGAAACCTCGGACCGGCTCTTGCGAAGCAAACCGTTCGAGGATATCGCACACCGATTTTTGGAAAAATTACAGGAAAAAAAGACTCCTATCTACACCTATCTCGCATCCTCGGAAAATCAGTCCGATATTATGCCATTGTTTACGGATTTGGTGGCCATATTGCGTCTTTTAACCACCCATACTGCGGCGGAGGTTGCCGAGTTTAATGAACGATACGCCCGACTGCTACGTGACCTCCAGATGATTTTTGAATTCGTTGAAGGTTTGTACGACTTTTGGCGTTCCTATCAGAGATACATTGTTTTATCCGCTCCCAGGACACGACTGAGAACCCGGCAAAGCATTCATCATGCTCAATTCATCCGCTCCAACGAGACTCTCAGACAGTTGATTTTGAGGACCTATCGAACGATTTGTGAGAATATAATCGGCGACCCCTTTCGTGTGTATCGGCAGCTACCTGCTGGGGCACACGTCGGTCTTATGACCCAACATATCCGATGGGATTGTCCTCCGCTTTATCAGCCTCTGAGACGAATCGATTTTATTCGTCTCTCTTTGCTTGAGCCTCCTGTGATTTTTAATACACGGATGAATACTCGTAAAGGCGTGTTTAAGCAAATGATTAAAAACCCCCTAGAAGATGTGGATATCAATCCGGATCACTGGTTCTGCTATCCGGCCAAGATTGGTAATCTTTTGGCCTTTACGTATTTTCATAAATCCTTCATGCAGCACGGTGCTGCGCTGACAAACTTGTTCGAACTGGCCGACCATGAAGATATTTATAACCAAAAGCCCGATATCATCATGATTTTTGGAGGGAATGCGCCAAAATTCAGCGAGGATCACGCCATGTTTCACCATGATGAGGAAAACAATATCATGGTGGGATATGTTGTCAACACCGAATCGGTGGACTATTTTGGCTATATGAAAAAAATGTTGCTGACACTCCATAATGTGATCATGATTGATCGTGGATTGCTTCCGGTACACGGCGCGATGGTCTCCATTCAACTCAGGTCAAAGCGGTCGGCGAATATTATCATCGTGGGTGATAGTGGTGCTGGAAAATCGGAGACCCTGGAAGCCTTTCGCATTCTGGCAAAAGATTATATAAGTGAAATGCAAATCATATTCGATGATATGGGCTCTATTGCCTGGCGTCAAAACGCGTTCGAGAGCTATGGCACCGAAATCGGGGCATTTTTGCGTCTGGACGATCTACAACCCGGTTACGCGTTCCAACAGATGGACCGGAGCATATTTATGAATCCTCATCTTGTCAATGCCCGTGTTATTCTTCCTGTGACCACGTATCGGCGCATTACCCGTGGAACGCCGATTGAATTTTTTCTGTATGCAAACAATTATGAGGCCGTGGATGATCATCATCCCGCTATTGAGGTGTTTGGATCACCGGCGGATGCTCTTCAGGTTTTCTCGGAAGGGAAACGGCTGGCCAAGGGAACGACGGCTGAGACGGGATTGGTAGAGAGCTATTTCGCCAACCCATTCGGTGCTCCACAAAAACGGGAAAAACATCATGATCTCGCTCAACGCTTTATGCAGCATTTCTTTGAGCAGAATATTTATGTCGGTCAGCTTCGTACACAGCTTGGGATCACAGGATATGAACAGGAAGGGCCTCAACTGGCTGCCAAAGCATTGTTTGAAGTGATGGACAACACGGTCTAATCCGGCTTTTATCCTTAAATGGTGGAAATAAAGTGAAATGATCATTGTTATGAACAGTGGCTGCTCGATAAGGTTATTTTATGAAAAATATCTTCGCTTGTCGACAGTCAAAAATGTTTGGAGGAACTATGGCTACGACTAAGTTACCTGTCGTCATTCACGGTGTTACCGGACGGATGGGACAGATTGCCTTGCGTGCGTTACAGACAATTTCTGAAAAAAAGATGACAACAGTGAACGGCGACGTGGTTCAGCCCGTTCCCATCGGTCTTGGGCGTAATGTGGCCAAGATTGAGCGCATGGCCCGCGAAAAAGGCCTGGAACACTTTTTTGATGACCTGGATAAGGCCCTGGAATTTGCAAAGTCGATCAACAAAGAACATCAGATTTATCATAATACGGTTTCCACGGGGATGCGAAAGGATGTGGTTCTAGAAGCTCTCACTCATCTGGACTCTACGACCACCGGTGTTTATATGGAAAAGCCATTGGCTGCCACGTATGAAGATGGATTTGCCATCGTGGACGCTTTGGAAAAGGGGAAATTTATTCATGGTGTGGTTCACCACATGCTGTCCACTCCCGGTGTTCGTAAAGCCCTGGAATTGATCCCCAAGATCAAACCCCTGCATGCACAGATGCTGTTTGGCTATGAAGTCGGTGCGGGATTCAGTGGAAACAAAGAGTTTGCCGGACAGCGTCCGGATTTCAATTGGGTTTTAAAGCAGGCTGGTGGTGGTATCATTCTCGATATGTGCCACGAAGGCTATCTTTCCCAGGCGTTGTTTGGCGATACCGAAAGACTGAATTGTGTGGCCCGCCTGGAAGTACCCAAGCGGTTGAGCACGGATGGTGAAACGGTTATCGAGTGTGATGTTGAAGACTATTCTGCCCTGACTCGTCAACATAAAAACGGTGTTGTCAATACGTCGGTCTGGGCCTGGTTTAGACGGGTGAATTCCGAATTTGGCCCGCTCGAAATCACTGTTGATGGTGAAGAGGGAACCCTGGTTTTTGGCCTCTATGGTATTAAAGTCCAATGGAAAGAAAAGGCCCCTGCAAATCTTTGGGAACGGTCTGTTTCGGGTGAAAAGATCGAATGGCGGGAGTATTGGGAATACCTGGATGTGGACTATGAAGATCCATTCGCGATCGAACTCGCCGTTTATCTGGAAAAATTTCTAAAACGGGAACGTTATGAAAAGGATGCCATAAAGGCCCTGAATATCCTGACCGAGGTCGAAGCGCAATATGAGAGCGCCGCGGAATCCGGGAAACTGGTCTCGCGTGAGGAGATGATTTATTATCCCAAACTGGTTCCAACAGGTTGGAACCCCGAACGTCTGCAAGGAAAACTGCGAGTGACTCAGTCATGACAATAGAACCGAATTATTCCGGTGTCTTGAAAGACAAACGACATGTCTCCATTCTGGATGTTTATGAGCGTCAAACTGATAAGGAAATCCTGGCGACCACGGCCCTCTATGGGCCGTGGTTGCCGGATGGACTGTTTGACTGGCCCAGTTACGAGAATCTCGTCCGACAGGTCGTGCTCAGCAACAGTGTGCCGGCAACCAATGTGGATACCACCTGGGCGATCTACAACGATTGGGCATTGACCAAGGAATTGATCTGGAAAGCCGCTGAAATCTCCAACGACCTGGCAGATTACCTGGACCCAGACCGACCCCTGGTTGTGGCCGGTCTGAATACCAATTCCTTTGATATTGGTGTGGATGACATTGCTTCCACTTTACGACAACAGATCCTGGAGATTGATACGGGTCTGCGGGAACGCGGGATTACGGATCGAATACGGTATATGCCTGTACCGGATAAACGTTTGTTTCACGCCCCCAGTGAGGTAAAGCGTCGGGTCTATCGGGAGATGGGTGCTGTGATCAGTGAATTTACCGACTATGGGTTTGTCTTTTTTGAACTGGATATTGGTATTCCTGGTTTTGGATCCAATTTTACCATCGATGAGATCGAAGCGATTCTGGCTGAAACGCAGGAGATTCAGGAATACAAAAGTGCGCTGATCACTCAAAAATCCGGTTTTTCCTGCATCTATGATTATTGTGACGATATGATTCGTATCAATATTGTGGAGAGGGTGGCCCGGGATCGCGTACAATTTTCAACTGGTAACGACTGGTTTATCAGTCTGGCCCGCTATGGTAAACATATCAAAAAGCATGGATATTTGCTTGGGGCCTCTCAGATGAGCCCGGATTTGTTCAAATTGTGGCGTGATTTTGTTCATGCTGGCCGTCCCTGTTCCCTGGCCATCGAACAGGATCTCCAGGCTGCTGCGAAAGATTTTTGGACGCCCGGCAATGTGGGTATCTATAGACATTATCTGGGCATCTTTTTGGCCATGACCGGATTGATTTCGCATCCCCTGCCGCATCCGCGGACTGATGCCAGATTCATCGTGCAGCCTGAGGATTTTTTTATTCCTCTCAAACACGCCATCCGGCTTAAGCTGGTGGACCGAAATGATGCGGTTGATCTGGCCAGGAGCTTTGTACCCGGCTATAAAGATCTGCCGGAACAGGATATCCGTAAACGGGTCGAGCATATGAGCTAAAAAAAAAGCCCCGGCAGTGCCGGGGCTTTTTTTTTATTCGTCCTGTTGTTGTTTCTTTCCAAATTCGGGATCCAGGGGCAGGAATTTTATAACGATAAACCCGGGTACCGTCGCAATCAGAACCCAGATGAAAAAGTTGGGATATCCGATCAGCTCCTGAATCCAGCCACTCACCATTCCGGGAATCATCATCCCCAGTGCCATAAATGCCGTACAGATGGCATAATGTGAGGTCTTGTATTTTCCTTCTGAGACAAAAATCATATACAGCATGTAGGCTGTGAATCCGAATCCATAGCCAAACTGTTCCACACCCACAGCCAGGTTGACGGTCAGATAGGAATCCGGTTGCAGGTGAGACAAATAGATATAGACAGCATTGGGAAGATTCATGGCGATAGCCATCCACCAGATCCACTTTTGCAGTCCGCCTTTTGCAGCGACAAAGCCACCCAGCAAGCCTCCCAGGGTGAGCATCAGCAATCCAACCGTACCATACACGAATCCAACTTCTCCCGTGGTCAATCCCAGTCCACCGACTTCACGGCTGTCGAGGAGAAAGGGAGAGGCCAGTTTGACAATCTGTGATTCGCCCAGTCGGAAAATGAGTAAAAAGATCACCATCATCCAGACTTTGTCTTTCTGGAAAAAGCTGGCAAAGGTTTGTCCAAATTCTTTGTAGAATTTCTTGGCATTTTCCATCGGTCGGGGAACATCCTCTTTGGGGTAGGGGAGGATGAACCGGTGGTAGATGAAAAAGATGACAAAGAGGGCGCCCATAAACGCAAAGGTCAGGGTCCAGGAGAGCGGAATGTTTCCAGCCCGGGCATCATAGGTGGCCCGGGATCGGCTGGTCATTTTCGGATCTAGCTGGATAACGGCCATGGCCGGTTGATCCCAGTTTTTTTCGGTAAAGACCATTCGGGATCCCAGTCGCAGGGAAATACTCTTGTCGCCGCTGTCCTGGCCAAAGT
>CAYPUH010000248.1:2852-7024 GCA_964413725.1 uncultured Cytophagia bacterium | reverse complement strand
AGCTGAGAGATTTTCACCGGTTCGATTTTCCTGGTTCTGCTTCATAATACCACATTTCAAGGGGGTATGAAGCAGAACGAGAAAGGAGTTCCGGACGAAGGTCTTGTTCGTGGAGTCGATGATCATGAAACGGGCGTTTTAAAATGCAAAGCTGGCCCGTCCCCGAGTCAGCTTTTTTTGATATGCAGACCACCGTTACCTGATGGATAAACTGCCAGGTTTTTCAGGCATAAATGATCTGGAAAAGAAAAGGATAGGGTAATGAAAAAAGTACAGTTTGACGAAAAAGTATACATTGTTCTGATTAGCATCCACGGACTGATTCGAGGGGAAAATCTGGAATTGGGACGGGATGCAGATACGGGAGGACAAACACTTTACGTTGTTGAACTCTTGAAAGCGTTGGCCCAACACGAGCAGGTGGCTCGCGTGGATCTTATGACCCGTCAAATTTTTGATCCTAAAATTCACAAGGATTATCAAAACCCAGAAGAAAATGTTGTCGAAAATGGATATATTGTTAGATTTCCGTGTGGACCGCGACGCTATTTAAGGAAAGAGTCGCTCTGGCCCTATCTCGATGAATTTACAGATTATGCCTTTAAATATCTCCATAATCTGGGCTATACCCCTACCGTTATACACGGACATTACGCTGACGCGGGATACGTTGGCTCTCAGATGTCACGAATCCTCGGTCTTCCGTTTATATTTACGGGACATTCTCTGGGAAGGGTAAAACGCGAACGGTTATTGGAAAAGGGGATGGAGGAAGAAAAGATATCGAAAACCTATCGAATTCATCGCCGAATCGAAGCAGAGGAAACAGCGCTGCAAACAGCCGAACGAGTTATCACCAGCACCCGTCAGGAGATAGACGAACAATACTCTAAATATCACAACGACCCCAACGATCGTGCGGTTATTATTCCACCGGGTGTGGATTTGAGTCGGTTTCATCCCCATCGGCATGATAAATTCAATCCACCGTTTCGAAAAGAGCTTTTACCCTTTCTTCGCGATATGAAAAAACCATTGATCCTGGCCATTTCGCGTGCGGACGAACGAAAAAATATCCTCTCATTGATAAAGGCATATGGAGAGGACCAAGCGCTACGGAAAAAAGCAAATCTTGTCATCGTGGCGGGAAATCGAGATGATATCTCATCGTTGGACAAGGGGGCGCGCCGGGTTTTAACACAAATGTTACTGGAAATTGACAAATATAATCTATATGGCTCGGTTGCCATCCCCAAACATCACCACATTGAAGATGTTCCGAACATTTACAATCTGGCGGCAAAAAGTCATGGTGTTTTTGTCAATCCTGCGCTAACAGAACCCTTTGGTCTGACTCTGATCGAAGCGGCCGCCAGCGGCCTTCCCATCGTTGCTACGAATGATGGAGGACCGCGGGATATATTAGAATTGTGTAAACATGGATACCTTATCGACCCGCTTGATACCAGAGATATTGCCGAAAAGATCAATAAAGTTATTGGCGATCTGAATAGCTGGCACAAATTATCAAAAAGTGGAGAGAGAGGGGCCAAACGACATTATACCTGGGAAGGTCATGTGGAACATTATTTAAGAGAGATCAAACGCATTTATCGAAAAAGTAAGGTATATACTCAGAGAAAAAGGAATCGTAGTCGAATGCTTAAAGTAGATCGATTTTTAATCACCGATATCGACAATACACTTGTTGGCGACGTCGATGATCAGGGAATTCGGGATTTACTGGCCTATATCAACGAATCCGAAACACAAATCGGGTTTGGCATTGCCACAGGACGGCATCTCGAAAGCGCTTTGGAGGTTTTGGATGACTGGAACATTCCGCGTCCGGATATTCTCCTGACCTCAGTTGGAACCGAAATCCATTACGGGGAAACCATGTTTGAAGATTTGAGTTGGAGTCATCATATCGACTATCGCTGGAACCCGGACAAAATTCGGGAGGTGATGGAGGAAATCGATGGCGCCACTCTACAGCCCGAAGAGAATCAACGTCGTTTTAAAATCAGTTACTTCCTGGATCGCGAGCAGAGCGGCTGGAAACGACGTCTGCTGCGCCATATGCGCAAGAACAATCTTTCGGTTCAAGTAGTGGTATCTCATGGGGGGTTGTTGGATATTTTACCCTTTCGCTCATCAAAGGGTGCCGCTATCCGGTTTCTGTCCTTAAAATGGGGAATTCCAGCCGAACAAATTTTGGTGGCCGGTGATTCCGGCAATGATGAGGATATGCTAAGAGGAAATATGCTGGGTGTGGTGGTTGGAAATTACAGCGAAGAACTGGAATATTTGCAAAACAGTCAGCGTATCTATTTTGCAAATGATCAATATGCCAGGGGGGTTTTGGAAGGATTAAAACATTACAATTTCTCAAGCGAAATTTCAATACCGGAGTAATTCATGTTCAAACAGCTCGAATCCTTTGTCGAACAGAATCGTAAATCTATACACTCCCTGTTTAGACGGTTTATACAACTCAATCAGCCCATCGTACTGCGATCGACTCTGATGGAAGAATTTGAAGACTATGTAGAAACCGACACCGGTGAGGTTCTCAAAGGGTCTATCTTTGAGCGTCTTTTAAACCGGGTTCAGGTTGCTGCCATCCATGCACCATGGATCTATCTTTCCGTTCGCACCCGAATCGCAGAATGGCAATATTTTCGCTTTCACCACGAGAATGTGATTGTCAATGAAGTGGACGTCAACGAGTTTCTGATATTTGAAGAGCAACTTATTGAACAACATCCCAACCAGGAAGAGTACCTCCTGAGTATTGATTTGAAACCGTTTAATCGGGGATTTCCACGAATGAAGGAACGTCGTTCCATCGGACGAGGAGTTGAATTTTTGAACCGACATTTGTCCACCTCTCTTTTTTCTGAAGGGGGGAAGGGATATGAGCGATTGTTCAATTTCTTGCGATTACACAAATACCACGGCCAACAACTTTTACTCAACGGCAGAATCAATAACGTCGATGAATTGCAGGAATCAGTGCGAGATGCCTTGGACTATCTGTCCGAACAGCCATCGCAAGACACATGGATACATGTGGGACAAAGGTTACAGGATCTGGGATTTGAAGCCGGTTGGGGACGTACTGTCGCCCAAACCACCGATTCCATGAGTTTGTTACTCGATATTCTCGAAGCTCCCGATCCAAAAGATCTTGAAAAGTTTCTTGGAAGAATTCCCATGATTTTCAGCCTCGCTATCATTTCTCCACATGGCTATTTTGGCCAGGCGAATGTATTGGGAAAACCCGATACGGGCGGACAGATTGTGTATATCCTGGATCAGGTCAATGCTCTCGAGCAGGAAATGAGACAACAGGTTTATGAACAGGGACTCGATATCGAGCCTGAAATCATTATCATAACCCGTTTGATACCTGATGCCGAGGATACCACGTGTGACCAGCGAATAGAAGAGGTGGTGGGGTGTCAAAATGTACGTATACTGAGGGTACCCTTTCGCAATGATGCCGGAGAAGTAATCCCTCACTGGATCTCGCGGTTCAAGCTTTGGCCTTATATCGAACGATTCGCGGTAGAAGCAGAGAAAGAGCTGCTTGCTGAGCTCGGACATAAACCCGATTTGATTATCGGGAACTACTCGGATGGCAATCTGGTGGCCACATTGATGTCTCATCGTCTGCATGTGACACAATGTAATATCGCGCACGCTCTGGAAAAGGCCAAATATCTGTTTTCCGCTCTTTACTGGAAATATAATGAAGGGCAATACCATTTTTCAACCCAGTTTACAGTGGATCTCATTGCCATGAACGCGGCCGACTTTATTATCACCAGTACTTATCAAGAAATTGCTGGTACCAATGAAGAAATCGGCCAGTATGAAAGCTATGCTTCCTTTTCTATGCCCGATCTCTATCGTGTAATTTATGGTATCGATGTGTTCGATCCGAAATTTAATATCGTATCACCTGGGTCCAATCCTCAGGTATATTTTCCCTATCATGACGAACACAACCGCATTGAAGATCTGCATGAAGAAATTCATGAATTGATTTTTGGACAGGCTATGGATAATTCCAGAGGCGTTCTGGATTCGGAAGAAAAGCCGCTCATATTTGCCATGTCCAGAATGGACCGGATAAAAAATGCCACTGGCTTTATTGAATGGTA
>CAYPUH010000248.1:0-2842 GCA_964413725.1 uncultured Cytophagia bacterium | reverse complement strand
TGCCGGTACGGTTGATAGCCACAAGTCCAATGATGATGAGGAAAAATATCAGATCGAGCGGATGCACGAGCTCATGAACCAGCACAATCTGGACAATCAAGTCCGTTGGCTTGGGCTGCAACTGGACAAGAATTTTGTCGGTGAACTGTATCGGTATGTCGCAGATTGTCGTGGTGTCTTTATTCAGCCAGCTTTGTTTGAGAATTTTGGTCTCACCGTCATAGAGTCCATGATATCCGGACTTCCAACCTTTGCGACCATATATGGTGGACCCAGCGAGATTATAGAACATGGCATCTCGGGATTCCATATCGATCCCAGTCATGGGGATGCAGCCATCAACCTGATCGCTGACTTTTTAGAACGAGTCAAACAGGACCCAGATTATTGGCAAGAAATCTCTGAAGGCGGTATAAAACGAGTAGAAGCACGCTATACCTGGAAACGTTATGCCAGCAGACTCATGACGCTTACCCGCATTTATGGTTTTTGGAAATTTGTTTCAAACCTTGAACGCGCGGAAACCCGTCGATATCTCGAAATGTTTTACGCCCTGATGTACCGGCGTCTGGCTGAAAATGTACCGCGGTAATGTTCAGCCCAATACCCCTTATAGTCCATTACTGTCCATATTCCAAAATCGTGAACACGTCAGAGGAAAGCAAACTACCGCAGAGGAGACTATGAAAAACCACAATGGTTTTATCGAACTTGCTTTCGAATTGGCCAGAACCGGTAGTATGGCGGGTGAGGGGGGACCATTCGGTGCCGTTGTGGTCCGTGACCATGTTATTTTGGGAAAAGGATACAACTGTGTCCTCTCTGAAAACGACCCAACTGCCCATGCGGAAATCATCGCCATCAGAGCAGCCTGTCGCACCCTGCAAAACTATAGACTGGATAACTGTATCCTATACACCACATGCGAACCCTGTCCAATGTGCCTGGGCGCCATACTTTGGTCCCGACTCTCCAAAGTTTTTTATGCATCCACTCGACAAGATGCTGCCGATATTGGCTTTGATGATTCTTTTTTCTATGAACAAAGCCGATACGATCCGGATCAGAGAATCATTCCATTCATTCATCTACCCCTCGATAAAGTCAAAAGCCTGATGCAGAATTGGTTACAAAGCCCAAATTATAATTCATACTGAGTTTCCATTGTTTTTTCTTGATTTTTTACCGACAAATGTCGTTTATTGAATACGGTAGGATGATATGAACACCCTGCCTTAATTTTGAATCCCTATTGATGTTCAGGTTCGCGTTCTGTTACGAGGGCAATAATGATTGAAGTGACACGGTTCATTTCCTATATTTCACCCCTCCATTGGATCATCGTTCTGTTGCTCTTTGTCATTGTCGTGATTGCTCTTCGGCAAGTGGGAGGTTCATCGTCTCCTCCGTCAAAAAAGAATAGATGGAAGACCGCATTTATTGCCCTCATCCTGCTGATCATTGCCGTATTGGCTGCAGAATTTGTGGGTATTGATGTCATTTCCCGGGGTAAAAAGATCGCAAAATGTACCATCACGACTGTCGTACACTCCCTAAAATCGTGTGTTACAGGTAACGTTCCGGATTCTGTAACCAATTCAGGATTATATTATTACGACACCGATCCTGAATGTAATCAGTATATCAAGGATAATCTCAACAGTCACCAGCTGCGAAAACTAGATATTGTATTGAAAAGAGAACAGGCTCAAGGAGGCAAAAAACTGGACTCTGATCGGGTAAAACAAATCGGTGGCAACAACGTTTATAATGCTTACCTGCGATGGCGAATCTGCTATGAATTGAGACGGTCTTCCGGTCATGTTGTTTATCCCTCAGAACGATAATGACATTCGGCGTCTGCCTTTTGCGTCAAAATACTTCTTACCTTATGACGATGGTTAATAATTCTAAATGTCCTTCAATGATTCTGACGTTCTCTCTCAGTATGCATCATGCCTACAAACGGGTCTCTGCAACGGGATAACATATCTGAACACAAACCAAAGAGGATTTATGCATGTCTTCCTTTGATTCCAGTCGCAGGAGTTTCATCAAGCAGATGGGTGCTGGTGTTGCTCTGACCGGTTTGGCCCCCCTGACCTCTGTTAACGCCCCCATGAAGGCTGAAAAACCCAATATTGTTATCATTTTTGCTGACGATTTGGATTTCGATGAGCTGAATCCATATGATATTACCCGGTTTCCCTGTCGTACGGGAGCCCACCAGCTGGGATTTACAGAATGGCGTGAACCCTGGCGCTATTATCATGATCCTCACATGCTGACTCCTCATCTTGACCAAATGGCCACTCAAGGCACACAGTTCAACCGGTTTTATGTGACAAGTGCCATCTGCACACCCAGCAGGTATTCGCTGTTTACAGGTCGATATGCCAGCAAAAGCAAACCCTTTGTCAGAAAAAATCCACCCGGCACACAGGCACTCATCCAGTGGGATACAACTCTTGGATCCCATGAACCACATCTGGCACGCCTTCTCAAAGGAGCGGGATATCGTACCGGATTTGTCGGGAAATGGCATCTTGGTGATCCCATTGGAAAACCCGAAAATCTGCCGGACGATGCAGATCCAGATGATCCTCAGATAGCCAAACGGATAGATGAACACTACCAAAGAGCCGTTCAATATTTGACTCGGGAGATCGGATTTGATGTCGCAGACAGGGTCTATTTGAAAAACAAAGAGGGACTGGGCCTGCCCAAAGAACTACGACATCACAATCTTGAGTGGATAATCGAGGGAGCAGTGGACTTTATCAACCAATCCGCTACCTTCAATGCCCCCTTTTTTCTCTACGCCCCGCTGACTGTCCCTCAC
>CAYPUH010000247.1:0-7040 GCA_964413725.1 uncultured Cytophagia bacterium | reverse complement strand
GGATGGACGTGGAATCCGCAATATGTCCCTGTCTCGCGTACCACAGAATTCAAAATAACCGCCAGCCTGCCCGTGCTCCTGGGTAATCGTCTCCTCAAACCCCGCCTCATCTATCGGCAGGTAACCCCTGTCCCGGATGGCGGATCGCTTGCCCTGCTGGATTATCCTGTCCACCCAGAGTTCCGGGGCGTCTCCGACCATATGCGGCTACGCACCGATCGTCATCTCGTGATCACAAGCCTAGAGTATCAATGGCCGCTGTCATTTAACCTCGGTGGACACCTTTTTATCGATATCTTGACCGTCTCAGAACATTTTAAAACGCTCGCACTGGGGACATCCCCCTGGGCGGTCGGGCTGGGTATCGATTTTCATATGATAGACGGCGAGCTTGCCCGTGTTCAGGCTGCAGCCGGTTCAGAAGGAATTCGATTGTCTCTCGATATTGGCTTTTCACTGTAGGACAAATTCGGTATGTTGAAACGACATTACATTCTCAGATGTATCATATGGGGCGGATTGCTTTTGACGGGGTGTGCTTCCCAACGCCCTATGCTCTTTTGCAAATCCGATCCGATTTACTATTTTAACGACATTCAGGCCATCCCGACACCGGCTTCCGTACACTATGATCGGTTTGAGTACTATGCCACCATGCTTCCACCGCGACCGGCAATCAGACATCTCAAAACTCAAAGCAATCAGGCCCGGGATATCAATTCAATGGATCAGATACCAGCCTCCAGTTGGTTTTTTCCCCGTCTGGGGTACGAAAAACTCTCTCCGGAGGCATTGGTAGCTGGCCCCTCAGAACTGGGTCCTCCACATCCTCCCCTCCGGGTGTTCAAAATTCGCAATCCCGAACACAATCCGAGATTGTTCGTGGCGGATAAACGAGGGATCTATTACCTTTTGAAAATGGATCCACCCGATTACCCCGGAATGGCAACCAATACTTCATTCATTGTCAATCGCCTCTTCTGGAGTTTTGGCTATCATGTGCCGGAAGATCATCTATTCCAATTCAGACTAAACGATCTGCAACCGGCCCGTGACAGCAAGTTGTCTCTCTCCTCGATTCAACGATTGCTACAAAAAGTCGCTCCCCCTCTTCAGGGACGTTACCGGGCCATTGCCAGTCGCATCGTCAAGGGATTGCCCCTGGGCCCGGCACCTGAACGGGGTGTGCGGGAAGACGATCCCAATGATTTTTTTCCCCATCAAGACCGACGGTCGCTGAGAGCACTTGGCGTCTTTTGTGCGTTCACCAACTGGGCAGACATTGGACCTGACAATCTGCTGGATGTATATGTGGGTAAAGCGGATCAAGGCTATATCAAACACTATCTGGTGGATTTTGACGATGCATTCGGTACACAAGCCGCACGCAAGAACGCCCTGTGGGCAGGGTACAATCACCTTTTTGGCGTCGGTGAAATTTTAATCAATATGATCACTCTGGGCCTCTATATTCAACCCTGGGAACAAATTCACTATACACCCTGGCCATCTGTGGGCGCATTTGAATCCACTTATTTTAACCCCCGTGACTGGAAAGAGACCCACCCGTTCGCTCCCATTCGGAACAGTCAACCTGCAGATGACTATTGGGCGGCCAAAGTGATCGCTGCACTCTCTACCGATCACCTTGCCGCACTCGTCCGCTCTGCCGACTATACCGATCCGCAAGCCCAAGAGTATATGATCAGGACTCTGCTGGAACGACGTCACAAATGCTTACAGGTTCACCTGGACCGGGTAACCCCTGTTGAAGGGATAGCCCTTTTGGATACCGTCTTTAGGGTCAAAGATATCAAACTCGGGCTGTTCCCCCTGCATACGCGAACCGTGGAAATCTGGGCAGACACTCCGGACGGAGAGACAATCATGTCACCCAGACCGCAAAGGATCACCTCAGCGGAATGGTCAATATCGGTCAAAGATATCCATCAGAATAAAAATCCAGACTATTATCGACTGCATATCCGCGACAAGTCTTTAGAGGTTGAACCGGCTCAATTCCACTTTCGCCGGATCTCGGAAAAGAGCTGGAAGTGGGTTGGCGTTATACACTAACTGTACGTTTAAGGAAAACATTAAGCCTCGAAGCCTTATACCATTCATGTTGTTGGTGAGTATCTGATCCACATAGTTGTAAAATCCTCAAGGTTGATAGTGTTAACATAAACTTGTTTTTGACAAATGGTATAAAATTTCTATATTGTTAAATTACGGATTTTGGACATCCAAAATCCAAACATATCCAAACCGATCGGCTTGAATCCCATTCACTGCGAGTACTTTTTGCCGCTGGTGGATCTGGTGATGCCGGATCATTGAGACAAGCATCAACGCAAGATAGGTATGATCTCATTCATTCAAACATCTGTTCAGGAGAGGGCAAAATGCATTGCCTTCAGCCTGTTGCTCGTTCTCGGTTTATTTGTTCCCGCGGGGGGCGCAGATTCCACAGCAACGATGCGCACCGATTCGGTGCGAAAGATCCATCAAACCAAACACCTGCGCGATCGCTATAAAATCGATGATCCCTGGATATCCGCACTGCTCGGGATACCCTTTCGTATCATCCATATTCCCCTTGATTTATTCCTGTATGGGGTGGAAAAGGGTGTGGCTGTGTATGATGAGAGCAAAATCGGGCCTCGTATACAGGATTTGCTCAATTCCGATGACGGATTGCGTACCGTATCCCCCATATACTCGTCACGCCACGGAGCGGGATTGGAATTTACCGTTCGCGAAATACTCGATCCGTCTTTTATCTTGAAATGTTCGGGATCACTGGGACGTGAAAATCGCCACCATGTGCAGGCGCAGCTCTTTGATCTGTGGAGCAAAGATGGCCCACCACGATTTTTGTTGAATGTGGATTATCAGAATCTGACCTCTGAACGGTTTTATGGTATCGGACCGGAAACACTGGAGGGTCATCGTACGTATTATGCCCATGCCCGGGCACTGATGGAAACAGGCGTTCAGACCGGTGGCAGTGTGCCCCTGACCACACGGGCAGGCTGGAGCCGGCACTATGTGCACGACCATGACGAAGAGGATATGGATGACGATGAATTGCCGATCAGCAGTCGATTTTCCAATGAAACAGCTCCCGGCCTGGACGACTGGATATCCATGTTACATCTAAAAGTGAGCGGCAGATATGATAGTCGGGATCATCTGGCCAATCCCACGCGAGGACAAACCCTCTATGTGCGCAGCCTGTGGTCCGGTCAAATAGGTGCGAGGGACACGTTCGGATTCTACCGATTCGATCTGGACCTGACTCAATACCTTCATCTGTTTTACAGCCGGGTCTTGGTTCTGAGACTGGCGGGCAGCATCACCCGCCCCCTGTCCGGACGTACTATCCCCTTTTATCAATTGAGCGAACTCGGAGAGGATGATACCATTCGCGGTTTTCCCCGAGGCCGGTTCCGGGGTCGGGACCGGGTGTATGGGTCGGTAGAGTATCGCTATCCGGTACATCACCGGATCGACGCTCTCTGGTTCGTGGATGCCGGTCAGGTAGCTCATGATATAAGGCAAGATGTACATCAAGACAATCTCCAGGTCACCTGGGGCGGTGGATTCCGTATCCGAAACAACGACGATGAATTTCTTGCCAGTCTTCAGATTGGGTTTTCTTCAAAAGGATACCGAATTTTGTTTAAACTCAACTGATGGGAACACATGAAACCCATAAACATAAAATCCCCGCTCAGGACACTGGGCATCCTGCTGGCAATACTGGCCCTGGGATGTGGCAGTAACCGGGCTCTCTTTCGACCTCCACCACCCGTACCGGATGACCGTGCGAATGTGCCTCAACCGCGGGTCTATGATATCAACACCTATGCCGACTATTTCTATCGGCAGGTACGGCTCCAGGTCCGACAATCTCTGGATTTAACCCGTCAATGGCGACATCTCAGCGGCAACCGGCCCGAAGCGCTCAATACAGATGCATTCGATGAGGTCCCCAACTCATCGTGGTTCCACAATCGGAATCATCATTCGCGTATGAGTATCGAAGAAATCATCCGGGGACCCAACACCTGTACAGGTCCGGACACGTCCGGCCCCTGGATCATCACCCGGGCCAAAGCCGAAGGCGTGACACCCGGCTTTACCATCAAAGATCGCAATGGCAATTATTTTGTCATCAAATTTGACCCTCCCGGATATCCGGAACTGGCCTCAGGGGCAGAGGTGATCTCTACCAAACTTTTTTATGCTGCCGGCTATCATGTACCGGAAAATTATATTGTTGTCTTCCGGCCGGATATCCTCCGAATGGGGGAGGACGTCAAATTGACGGATGAAAAGGGCCGTCGTCGGGCCATGACCAGACGGGATTTGGTAAACATCCTGAACAACATTCAAAAAAAGAAAAATGGTAATATTCGGGCCCTGGCCAGCCGCTATCTCCAGGGGTATCCTGTGGGGCCGTTTCGTTATGATGGTCTGAGAAAAGACGATCTCAATGATTTCATCCCCCATGAGCACCGGCGCGAATTGAGGGGGCTTGATATCATTGCCGGCTGGCTCAATCATTTCGACACCAAGGACAACAATTCACTGGACATGTATGTCACCGAATCCGGACGCTCTTTTGTCCGTCATTATCTTATCGATTTCGGTGGGACTCTTGGCAGTGCATCCAGGGGTCCCAATGTACTCTGGCGGGGTTATCGCCACGATTCCGATCCGGTGCGCATCACCCAAAATATTGTGCACAATGCTGTCGCCGTTCGCGACTGGGAAACACAACCCGGGATTCGGTTTCCCAGTATTGGTGTATTTGAATCCTCGCTCTTTGAACCGTTACAGTACAAGAGTCAAGTTCCCAATCCCGCATTCGAAAACAAGACCGAACGGGATGGATTCTGGGCGGCACGCATTGTCATGTCATTCACCGACGAGCAGATCAGAGCCGCCGTATCCACCGGACAGTATTCCAATCCAAAGGCAGCCGAATATCTCGCCCAAACACTGATCGAACGGCGGGATATCATCGGACGCACGTTTTTCAGACGCATGCCACCGTTGCAGACCTTTGAACTGAGTACGCCCCCCCGGGGAATCAGATGGATCGATTTGGGTCGCCAAAGTGGATTGTGGCCGCGTGAAAGCACCGACTATCGTTACACCATCACCCGGTTGCCGGCCGGAAACGTGGTCCAGGAGGGTGAAATAGAGGGCGATGAGCAATTGTTTTTGCCTTTGGACTCATCACTCCCCCTTCTCCGTCACGCTACCGAACCGTGCAAACAACTCGCCATCTCTCTTCAGTTGCGCAGAAATAATGATGCGGCCTGGAGTCGTCCGGTGCGCGTCTATGTCGAATGGGATCAAACATCCAACAAACCAATAGTAATCGGACTTGACCGGTCCCCCTGATTCACCGACTCTGGAGTTCTTATGCGGAAAAAAAGTGTACTGGAAACCTTTCTCTCGATCTTTACTCCGGTCAAGGCGGGAGAGGGACTTTCGGCTCTGCTCCTGTTTGCCAACCTTTTTCTCCTGTTGACGGCGTATTATATTATCAAACCGGTTCGGGAAGCACTCATCCTGCAGGGTGGGGGTGCGGAAATAAAATCCTATGCTGCGGCCGGTCAGGCACTGTTGCTCCTGGCGGTGATCCCTCTCTATGCCCGCCTCGCCAGTCTGTTTCCCCGACGCCGGTTGATCAATGTCGTCACTCTCTTTTTCACCTTGTGTCTGGTGGCCTTTTATCTGCTAGCCCAAACCCGGATCCCCTTGGGTGTGATTTTTTATCTCTGGGTCGGAATCTTTAATCTGATGGTCATCGCTCAATTTTGGGCCTTTGCCAACGACCTTTACACCCCTGAAGCCGGTAAACGCCTGTTTGTCATTATCGCCTTTGGGGCGTCCTCAGGCGCGGTGTTTGGAAGCTATATCACTTCCGTACTTATCGAACCCCTGGGTGTCTATCAACTGCTGCTGATGAGTGGAGCCCTGCTCCTATCAAGTCTGATACTCACCAATGTCGTGGATCGACGTGAAAAGCATCAGAACATAAGCCCCAATCGAGTGGAAACCAAGGAGAGCGAGACGCCACTGGCCCGGGGAGATGCCTTTCGGCTGGTATTCAAAAACAAATATCTTCTGCTCATCGCCCTCCTGATGCTGGTCCTCAACTGGGTCAATACCACCGGCGAATATATTCTCAGTCGAACGGTCACAGATGCGGCTCAAAAGGCCATTCAAAATGGAACCACGGGGGGGCTGACAGAGGGTGAATTTATCGGGGCGTTTTATGCCGATTTTTTCACCGTCGTCAATCTCGCCGGACTCGTGATGCAGCTCATTGTTGTCTCCCGAATCCTGAAATATCTGGGGGTTCGTATCGCGCTGATGTTTTTACCCGTCATTGCTCTGATTGGCTATACCAGTATCGCATTTATCCCCATCCTCGGAATCGTTCGCTGGATCAAAACGGCGGAAAATTCAACAGATTATTCACTGCAGAACACCGTACGCCAGGTGCTCTTTCTTCCCACCACACGGGAGGAAAAATACAAGGCAAAACAGGCCATTGATACATTTTTCGTTCGCGCCGGAGATGTGTTGTCCGCCGTGCTCGTTTATACCGGTACTGTTCTGTTATCGTTTCAAACCAAACAATTTGCACTTTTTAATGTGGTTTTGGTGTGTATCTGGATCGTACTTGCCTATCTCATCGGACGGGAAAACCGCCGGCAATTGCAAAAACAGGACAATATGGTAACCGCAGATGCGTAAATGGGTTTACAACATTTTGTCTGTTCGCGAGGGTGAGGAACGACGAACCCTGCTGATGTTCGTCTATCTTTTTCTCACCATCGCGTCACTCCTCATTGTCAAACCGGTACGAAACTCTCTGTTTTTGAGTTATTTCGGAATTTCCTGGCTCCCCTATGCCTATATACTGGTGGCGGTGGTGGCCGCAGTTGTCACCCATCTCTATTTCTTACTTGCATAATCCCTGCATTTGCATCATCTTATCCGCATCACTCTGG
>CAYPUH010000246.1:0-7051 GCA_964413725.1 uncultured Cytophagia bacterium | reverse complement strand
AGTCAGATGTTTATAATATACTGATGCAGGATTGACTTATTTTTTAGGACCTCATTTATAATAATTACATTTTTTTGATATGGTTTCTTATGATTTGGTTCATACCTTGCAAGGGTCAGTAAAACAAATCATCGCCAAAGATGCAATGAAAGCTGCTTATGAATTCTTGTGCTCTTTCCAATCCTATGTCCCTGATTCTAGAAAAGTCAGCAGATTTGTTTACAAGAGCAGATTTGATTCAGGTGATTGAATAGCGTCAAATCGAGCGGCTTACATTTCATTACACAGCTTTGGATGGAAAATTCAAGGACTTGAAACTGCACGTGACCAACGAAGAACAGGCAGAGCGGATATTGACCGACGGTGAGCGGGATGTATCCTCTTTGTTTCAGGGACGGGTCGATTACTCGCTATCGGATTTATATGTTGTACCCGTGTACAAGAGCGCATTCCTGAATCCATTCGATTCCGCCAGTCTCGATCGTTATATAACCGCAAAAGGAGAATTGGCTCCTTTTACGCCGGATGCCATTTTGTCCAAAGCTTCAGACATGTTTAGCCGTAACAGGGGGATGGAGCCAAGAGCATTGGGCGTTCTGGAATTCTTTTTACTCTAGTCTCTGGATTCGCATAGGTACAAAACAACTCTACAGCAGGGATAGTATTATTGTGCACCGTTTGCAAAACGGCGAAAATGAGATGATAGAAGAGACAGGAGCCCTTTCAAAAGAGGCGCGACAACTGATTGGAAGATTGTGTCGTTATGCATCATCCCTTACTTCTTTTGGCAGACGACGTCGTCGGCCTACCTGCGACTGGTTCCCAATCAGGTGGCACCGCCACGCGTTTGTTGGAGTGATTTAAACCGCAGCACGATGGTTTGTATCTCCTGGGATGGTCCTCGGATTCTTTGTAAAAATGGAACGTTTTACGAACGAAATCATATTTTCCCTGCCAGGGCGATCGACTATGTCGTTCAGTTGCTGAAAAAGGAGAATGATAAACAGATGAACGCGCGACTTGTAGATTTACCTGTTGATGATTGGTTGTATGAAACCCGAAGGATTATGCATCGGCATTTGCATCGTCACTGAAATGGAAACAGTGAACGGGAATAATCAGCATGGGTCTCTTCGTTTTACAATGTGCTTGACAAGTGAAACCGAAAGGAGAGAGTTCATGGCTGATAGAAGAGATTTTTTAAAATCCATCCCAACCGCTGTGGGGGCGGCTGCTTTGATGAACGGCACCTTGTTTTCTTCAGCGGATGCGCAGTCCGGCATGACCAATGAAAACGGAGAGTATACATTACCTCCCCTGCCTTACGCCTATGATGCGCTGGAGCCCCATATTGACGAACAAACGATGCGTTTACATCATGACAAGCATCATTTGGGCTATGTCAATGGATTAAATTCGACTCTGAAACAACTTGCAGCTGCGAGAGAAAATGGCGACCTGAGCCTCGTTCAGCATTTATCCGGCAAGGCAGCTTTTCACGGATCCGGGCATATTTTGCATACCATATTCTGGCAGAACATGTCTCCGGACGGCGGAGGAGACCCTAAAGATAAACTGGCCGCCGCCATCAACAAGGACTTTGGTGGGTTTGAGTCTATGAAGCAACATTTTATCTCCGCTTCCGCAAGTGTTGAAGGAAGTGGTTGGGGGATTCTCGCTTATGAGCCACTCGGCAACCGTCTTGTTATTTTACAGGCGGAAAAGCATCAAAATCTGACCCAATGGGGTGTGACGCCATTACTGGTTCTCGATGTCTGGGAGCACGCTTATTACCTCAAATATCAAAATCGACGTGGTGACTATGTCAAGGCATTCTTTAATATCATCAATTGGAAGGATGTCGCCGAACGATATGAGGGTGTTTTGATGTAGATCGTCATGTTTTTTACCCTCTGGCCCATCGTGTATCGTTGTCGCTGCACGATGGGCTTTTTTTGTTTTTCCCTCTATCATGTCATCCATCTTGTTCCGATGCATTCTTTTACCTATATTCCGTTAAATCGCTTGTGCGCATTCTAATCTTGTGGCAAGAGGTATTGTATACTATTTGGAACATACAAAATCCGGAAAACCGATTTCCCGAAAGGGAGTCACCATGACAAGGAGATGTTGTGGATATACTATTTATCGGCCTGGGGGGCTTTTCAGGAGCATTGTGTCGATATTGGGCCAGTGGATTGGTCCAGCGGGTCATCGATCGACCCTGGTTTCCCTATGGAACGTTGGCCGTGAATCTGGTGGGATGTCTGTTGATTGGTTTTGCTATGGGACTCGTCGAAACCAGGCAGCTGATGGGTCCACAAAGTCGTTTGTTTTTTCTAATAGGATTTTTGGGTAGTTTTACAACCTTTTCTACATTCAGCTTTGAGACATTTGAACTCTTTCAGGATGGAGAATTCATTTTTGCTATTGTGAACACGACGGTGAGCATCATTGCCGGACTTTTTGCGGTTTGGTTGGGATATCGATTGTCATCACTAGTATGAGGATAAGGTTATGCTACCAGATCGAGGATTGTTATTACGGATTTTTATTGGTGAGCACGACAAACATGAAAAAGTTCCGTTGTATGAGTGGTTGGTGAGACGGGCACGTGAACAGGGGTTGGCGGGATGTACCGTCATAAGGGGACTTCAGGGATTTGGAGCGAGGAGTCGTTTTTACAACGCCAAGATATTGCGTTTGTCTCAGGACCTGCCAATCGTTGTGGAAATAATCGACTCTGAGGACAAAATCGAGTCCTACTTGGATTCGATAGAGGGATCGATCCGGGATGGTCTGGTTACCACGGAAAACGTGGGGATACGGATTTACCGAACAGGTCGTCAGTCTCTAGGCAGACGATCCTGACCCGGAACGGGTTTTCTGATTCGAATGCCAGGAATACTCCTCAGGGTTATACCAGCTGTGTATCGTGGGGCAAGAGAGGGGGACAATGCCCCCGCCCCTACAATGAGAGCATATCTTGAGCCCGGTCGACAAACTGTATAGACAAGCCCCAGGGATCACGCAACATCAGCATCCGATCCCCGGCATCGGTTTCGGCAATATCCATGGCAACGGTAGCGCCCGCCTCTAGTAAACGAGATTTGGTTTCCGCCACATCCTCGACGACAAATGCCAGATGCAATAGAGACGGATGCTGGTTTTTGTAATCCGGCATCGGAACCGTCGGGTTGTTGTAAATTTCCAGCACGACACGACCACTGCTGTCTGCCAAAAAATGAGTCCCGTATACATCAAATTTACGAACCGTGGTTATATTGAGGTGAGTTTCATACCACTCTGTCATAGAGTCTGGTTCAGGGACGTTTAAGGCAACGTGCTCAAATGCGAATTCCGGTGTTTTGGTCATCAGCGGACTCCTTTTTTTTGCAAAGATTGTTTAGAATGGTGATGTTGTATGGGTTCAGGAGAGCAGTTTGTCAATCCAGGTCAACGGTCCACTGCTTTTTTTCTTCATCCCAATTTTTTTGGATGGATTTGGGTGGTTTCAATACCACCGCTTTGCACGTGGCTGTAACGGTTCCATCCAGAGTTGCCAATCGTCCCTCGACGTGAGCGCGTTTGGCTGTTTGTTTTACCGTCCAGCCCAATGCCTGGAGAGGTGTTTCTGTGGGTGTGGGGTGTCGGTATGTGATCTCAAGTTTCAAAGTAACCATGAGGTTGTCCTGATCCTCAATCAAAATGGCACGACCTGCCGTTTCATCCAGAATGGCGGCCACGATTCCTCCATGAACAACCCCGGGGAATCCATTAAAGTGTTCGGGAACGGTGACATCTCCACGAATGCGGTTGTATTCGGGTTCATTGTACCAACTCATTTTTAAGCCGATGGGGTTATCTCTTCCACAGAGAAAACAATAGCGGGAATTGGGTTGTTTGGTCATACAAGAATCCTTTCACGATCCGGGTGTCTGTTTCAACCGTTCAGTATTATTCCAGTGGCAATTCAATGGTGTTGCCGTCCAAAAGGATCCGAAATGCGCGATGATCCGAGGCCGGATCGTCATGAGAGAGAAGGAGCATTTCGGATGCTGTGGGTGACAAGTCGACTCCAATGATCCGACCGCCATAGAGTGCGGAGATTTGTTTCAAGGGTGTATGTCCAAGAACCTGGCGTTTGGCACCAAAGCGTTCAAGACTTTTTTCCAGGCAGGATTCGGCCTCTTTTTCCAAAATATAGTCTCTGAACCAGAACACACTTTCGGATCCGAATAAAAAGTCATACTGTTTCTCTTGAGAGGCAGAGAGCCTGGCACCGGTGGTACATTGATGTAATTGTTGCCAGTCTGCATGTTCCAGACACTGGCGCAGAGAATCGGCCATCTCGGACAAAGACATATCGAGTTTTGAACAGATACCCCCATGAGCAAAAAGAATGGAGCCAATTCGGATGGCGGGTGGTTTCTTTCTGAGCCATCGGCCCAGAATGGATTGGTGAAAATCAAACATTTGAGGATATGTTGTGCTGTGGTATTGGGCGATGAGTTGCTCTTTGCCAGATGTGTAGCGTAAATCGTTCAGAGGTATGAGCAATTCATGATTTCCCAACAGCACATGAACCCGGCCTCCCGACCGGCGTGCTTGATGGTCAAGCTTGTAGAGAAACCAGAGGACCTTGGTAACGTTTTTTCCCCGGCCAAAATAGTCTCCCAAAAAGACCAGATCGTGGGTACCATTCCAGTTGTTCTGTGCATCTATCAAATCAGCATTCGACAGCAATTGTTTGACATGATCATAGTGACCATGAATATCCCCCACCACATAGATGGAATCGACGGTAGAAACCTCCACTGGAGCGGATTCCGCTGGGCGTTCGGGATAGAGAGTCGTTTGAAATAAATTCTCAAGAGTTGGCGGATAGGTTCCATACTCCAGCAACAGGGGATCATTGTTCGTTCGAAGAAAAGATGCCTTGTGTGCATATCCAGGAGCGGTTTTATACCGATTCAAGGTGGTGTTGCCGTTTTTGACGGACAACCAGCCGCTATCAGGAGTTGAGGTCATCCAGTGCACGGTGACTTCAGACCCAATGGTTTTTACCCACAGCCCATATTCGCCATCGACCCGTGTTTTACTGAAAGCGGAAACGGAGGACAGACCGATGATGATGAGGATCGATATATTGAACGCATGTGGTTTCCACTTCGGCTGATGTCTATAGGTGCATCTGTTTGTTCCGGGAACACCAACGAACAGTTTAGCCAGAAATGGAAAAGGTTTTGATTTCGCCATTTTCAATTCGCTGCAGCAGGTCCTGGAGACGATCATAAAGACTCGTAATTTCTTTCTCTGTCAAGCCGAACTGGATCATTCCGTCCTGCCGACGAACGCCTTTTGTTTTGTTAAAAGGTCGAGTTTTGGACATGGGTATCAACTGATCATCTTTGATTTTATACTGGGAGACAACAGACAGAGTTTCCTGAATTTGTTCTAACGTGAGGGTTTTTAGGCGTTCTGCCGTTTTTTGAGGCATTTTATCGATGTGGAGACGGGCCCACCAGGTTCCCCGATTGCTGATTACATTTCCGAATGCCATACCATTGTCAACGGCAAATACCCGTGGGTTGTCCGGATCGGTGGAGAGCAAAAAGTTGCCTTTGTTGGCGTCCGTGTGTTGAATGAGATAAGAGAAAACGTTGGCATTGGCAAAATATTTAGAATAAATAGAATCGGTTTTGAGGCGTTTTTTGTCAAATACGTTTTCATTGGTTACCTCGTTCAACCAGTATTGCAAATCCACATAAACACAGTCTATCCCTTTAAAGGTGGGCTCTCCCCTCTCGTCTATGGTGTTCCGAAATGTTGCCAATGGGATAATGCGTCCGCCATTGGGCGGGACGACATATTCCTGTTCGTCCAGAAAGAGTTTTTGGAACAGATATGCAGCCATCTCGTACCGGGGCTCGTTATTTGTTGCTTCTCCGCCGGGGGGCGCAGGTTTTAGTTTTACTCTGAAAAAGAAATCGTCCGTTCGTTTGAGGATGGCGGTTTTGGCTTTGTCTCCTTCATATCTCAAATCTCGAACCAGTATGAATACCACCGAGTCCTGTGTCAGAGCCTGCTCTATGGTTTCTATGGAATATGTAATGTTGCTATCCTGGCTGAAAACGGGTCCTGCCAGACCTCCCAAAGCGAAAAGCAATAGCACTATAGAGATCACATAATGTCGTCGCATGGCTGGCCTCTGGTTATTTACCTATTGGATGTGTGGTGCAATATCATTGGTCATAACCATCTTTTGGGTTGTTTTATGCCAATGGTTCTTCTTGAATATAACAAACCTGCCTACTTTCGGGAGGATTTGATCGGATAGTTCCTTCAAGGGTGTCATGAAATAGGTTTAAAGAAGAAACGCAATGGATTCCGTTCGATCGTTTTTTTGCACATGACATCGCTATGTCGCGACGTTACGCCTGCACCCCAAAAATATTGAAAACAAAGACAAAACGCAAGGTGATGTTAAGAGCAAGAAACCAGAATGGGTCGGGAACAGTCTCCCCAAAGCGACCTCTTGTCAGGCGATCAGAGATCGGATCTAATTGACAGAACAGCAGATCGGACATCGGCAACCCTTATTCCTGCCTTGATAGCTACTTGAAAATATTTTTCACTGATGTCGAATACTTGGCAAGGATCAGGATCCACGATGAGATGTTTGGCAGCTTTTAGGAATGCCGTCTTGGTAGGTTGGCGAGGTATACTGCACTCTGCGGATATGATCGTTTTGAAGACATTGTTCAATCCGACACTTTCGAGAGTCTTGGTAAGGATTGTTTTGCTATGAGGCGTTGTCGACAATCGTGCCATCCAGGCTGGTGATCAATGCTTGTGTTTTTGAATGAATATGTAGCATTCAAGATACCTTGTGACGGTTTTCAAGATCTTTTCTACGGTTTTATCCTGCTATAACCAGAATACAAAGGTATGAGTGGGTAGGGTGTATGATGATTACGATTCAATATTGTGAATGAATATAAGAAAAGTGTTAACATCACTAGTGTCCGGTCGAACGACCGGACACACC
>CAYPUH010000245.1:0-7146 GCA_964413725.1 uncultured Cytophagia bacterium | reverse complement strand
AATCAAAACGCTCTGAAAAGCGCCACAGAATGGAGCGCACTGTATCATCAGGTAATGTACGAATCGTTTCCATAAATAGTCTCTCCTCATACTCAAATGATGTCATCGATATCGAATTGCGGCCCGGTCCCATCTGATCTGATTGACTGTTTCTGAATTGGATTCAAAAAGATAGGACCTGTTAGACAAAATTACAAGGATTTTTTAAGGAATAGCTCCTACCAACTCTCCCTTGTCGTCGAACTCTAGGTCCCTTTCCTTACGATTTACCAAAAAGCGTTTTTGAAGCGATAGGGGTGGGATCAGTCTGAAATAATTTCAACCTCGTCATTGTTCTGAGAAGCGAGATCCGGCGTCATGTCGCTAAATCAATATCTTACAATCAATACAATTGAAGCTCTGATTCGGTGCTTTGCATCGAATCCCAAATAAAATCAGACAGAAATGATTGAAGGCCGGGTAAAGACTCTAAACTCTGGAAAGTTATAGAATCAATAAATCGGTTGTGTTTGGCTTTTGTTAGCGCAAAATCGAGGTGAAAGATGAGACGAGAGGATTGCTAGTGATGAGTGATCAAAAAGAGTCAAAGGACAAACAAAAAAAATACGCATTAATACTCGGAGCCAGCAGTGGATTCGGGGCTGCCGCCGCACGCCGTCTATCCAGAGAGGGATATCATATTCTCGGTGTACATCTCGACCGAAAGGCGACGATGCCACAAGTTGAAAAATTGATGGAGGATGTTCGTTCACAAGGCGTAGAGGTTACATTTTATAATATCAATGCCGCAGACGAATTGAAACGAAAAGATGTGGTGGCAGATATCCGTCAAGCCATTCCCGACGATGGTATCATTCGCGTCGTTCTCCACAGTCTGGCCTTTGGAGCACTGAAATTGTTTTTATCCAAAGATGTTTCAAAACGACTGACTCCTGCCAACATGAACATGACGATGGATGTCATGGCCCATTCTCTCGTCTATTGGGTTCAGGATCTGTATGACTATGATCTGCTTGGACATGGATCGCGAATATTTGCCATGACCAGTCATGGCAGTACCGCTGTCATGCCCTACTATGGTGCGGTTTCAGCTGCCAAGGCAGCTCTTGAAACTCATATCCGTCAGTTGGCTCAGGAACTGGGACCGATGGGTGTAACCTGCAATGCACTCAAAGCCGGTGTGACAGATACACCCGCGCTGCGCAAAATCCCCGGTTCAGAAGCTATGATCAACACCGCGCTTCGCAGAAATCCCGGTGGTCGATTGACCACACCAGACGATGTGGCAAATGTATTGATTATTCTCTCCGGACCCGAGGCTCAATGGATTAACGGGGATACCATCGCTATCGATTATGGCGAATCTGTAATGGATCAGGGATGCTAAGTCAAAACGTCCGGTAAAATACTTTTACCGGACGTTTTCCTTTTGTGACCGCTATTCCCCCACACCTGTATCTGCTTATCTCCTCTCCACATCATGACCGGTCCGTGTATTTCCCGTTCATGATGAACACCACTTGATTCGAAATAAATAAATCCCCATATTACAACCTTTGGGATATCCTATAAACAGCATCAATAGACTCTCATCTTCCTGAAACGATTTTTTTATAGATTGACAGGTTCATACCTATGATACACGTATGCTATTATATTTCTTAGACATTCGGTGCGATATACCGAATCCGGGTATCTCTTAAACAATCCGCTTCCACTGTTAGTTTATCGAGCCTTGGGATCAGTCCATGACACCACGATCACATCCGTTACCGTCCCACTTTGTATTCAAAGCGTCTCCACAAGCCAATCCGAACGCTGTTGTTCATGCTCCCAGAGTTCGTTTTACGATACTGACGTCACGTCTGATTCGAATGGAATATGATTGCACAGATCATTTCGAGGATCGTCCTTCTCAGATGGCCTGGTACCGGGATTTCCCTGTGCCCGAGTATACAACGAAACAATCGTCTTCTGAGCTGAAAATTGAAACTTGTGATCTGACGATCCGGTATGTCTCAGATCCGCCAAACTTTTCATCCCGGTCGTTGTCCATCTATCTTAAACAGCTCCATCGTTGCTGGCGCTTTGGTGATCAGGATCCGGATAACCTGGGTGGTACGGCACGGACGCTCGATCTCACCAATGGATGCGCCAATCTGGAAAAAGGGTTGATCTCCCGGTCCGGCTGGGCTCTTGTCGATGATTCCAACACGCCGGTATTTGATGAAACATGTTGGATTCAGTCCAGACACAGCTCGGAGAAGCTGGATTTATATTTTTTTGGCTATGGAATAGACTATAAAGCCTGCCTTCGTGATTATACCCGTCTGTCCGGTTCGGTACCACTCTTGCCCCGGTTTGCTCTGGGCAATTGGTGGAGCCGCTACTGGGCATATTCCCAGCAAGAGTTGCTTGATTTGATGCAACAGTTTCTATCTCATCGGATTCCATTATCGGTATGTATCGTGGATATGGATTGGCATCTTGTGGATTTGGGACCTGAAACGGATCCCTTTGCCGGCTGGACCGGATACACCTGGAATCGCGATCTTTTTCCAGATCCCGATGGGTTTATTGAGGCCCTTCATCGGCTGGGACTCAAAACTGCCCTGAATCTGCATCCTGCTGATGGTGTGCGAAGGCATGAGGACATGTATGAAGAGATGGCGCGGGAAATGAAAATAGACCCGGCCGCAGGAGAGCCGATATCATTTGAATTGGACGATCCCCGTTTTGCCCTGTCCTATTTCAAATATTTACACCATCCACAGGAAAAAAGAGGTGTCGATTTTTGGTGGATCGATTGGCAGCAGGGTACGGAAAGCGGAACAGCGGGCCTGGATCCGCTTTGGTGGCTCAATCATCTTCACTTTCTGGATAGTGGCAGACAGCCGGAAAAACGACCGTTTATTTTCTCACGCTGGGGCGGACTGGGCAACCATCGCTATCCCATAGGATTTTCGGGAGACACTTATGCAACATGGTCATCGCTTGAATTTCAACCGTATTTCACCTCCACCGCAGCCAATGTCGGATATGGATGGTGGAGTCATGATATCGGCGGGCATAATTTTGGCGATGATTCTGCCGAACTCTATCTTCGATGGGTTCAGTTCGGCGTGTTCAGTCCTGCAATGAGACTCCACAGTACCAAAAATCCTTACGCGGAACGACGACCCTGGGCATTTGATAAAAAGACTCTGAGAATTATCCGTCGCGATATGCAACGCCGTCACCACCTCATTCCCTATCTCTATAGCCAATCCTGGACTCATCACAAAGAGGGCATTGCACCCATTCGTCCCATGTACTATGACTATCCTGACCGGGCCGAAGCGTATGTCTGCCCCCAACAATATATTTTTGGTGATGGCGTGATCGCTGCCCCCTATACCCGACCACTCGATCCGGATACGAACCAGAGCCGACAGGTCATCTGGTTTCCACCCGGAGATTGGTTTGATTTGTTTTCCGGAGATCGCTACGCAGGCAATCGTTGGAATACGGTCTATGGATCACTGGAGGATATACCTGTCTTTTGTCGCGATGGAATGATCTTGCCGTTAAATGGCAAAAATGATGTCAATGGCGTTGACAATCCACATCACCTGGAATGGCGAATTTTTGCCGGACACTTGGGTGAATTTCACCTGTATGAGGATGATGGCCTCTCCCAGGATTGGAAAAATGGCAAGTATTGCATTACCTCTGTCAGACAAGTCTATGATCGGTCCGCTTGGAATCTCATTCTATCCCCATCCGAGGGAAACACCGAATTGATCCCCCAAGTTCGATCCCATACGATACGGGTTGCCGGTATCATTCCTCCTTCGCAGATCACCCTTAACATTGATGGTCAAATATCCCATGCAACCCCTATTGTACTCTCACAATCGGACTTTTGGAGCGTTGAACTCGCAGAAATTCCTATTACAGCAACGATCCAGCTGCACATCGATGGAGACTGGAACCCGATGCAAACCCCTGAAAAATCCCGACTGGATCGACTCTCAACACTTGTGGAACGGTTTCAGATGGAAAATTCTAGCAAACTTGAACTCAGAGACAAACTGCCTTCTCTGTTAACCTCTCCGGAGGAGATGGCATATTTTCCCTGTCTGAGTATGACGCAGATGCAGGCCTGTCTGGAAACCATCTGTGAAGCCGGATTCTATATCGTTCCAAGATATACCGGAAAAGAATGTATTGTACTGTGGAATTCCCATACCAACAATCGAATCACCTATCGCTTTATGCTTGGTCACAATGCCATTCTCGATCGGATATTACCGATGGAACCGGAAGGAGGAGTGGTACCTCGTTTCAGATTGATTGATATCCCAAAACAGGATTTACAGAACGAACGGGTTGAAAAAGGACAATTAAAACGACACTCTAGGCTGATTTTCAATTACTTTGACATTTTGTTTAAAGAAATCACATGTCATATGAAACAAAATGACAAACTTGTAAATAAAAAATTAAAGTAAAAACGCAAAAAGGACAAAATAAGTCAGAGCGATAATCAACAAGACACGTCCGGTACTGGCGCCAGCGTCATCAACAGATGAGAATAGAACCCTGGGGTTCCAACAGTCTGCGTATTCGTGCAACAGAAAATGCACACATTGACACTGCATACCCGGGTGCTCTTTTACCGACAGAAACAAAAACACCCGTAACACTTGATTTGAGCGCCACCGAGGCTGTTATCCAAAACGGCAATATTAAAGCTATACTTTATAAAAATGGCAGAACTTGTTTTATAAAATCAGATTCGGGGCAGGAGCTTTTGGCCGAAGCGTCTCCGTTTTTTTCGGAGCCGGTACGGGAATTTCTACCGATCGGGGGATCTTTGTTCAAAGCATCCGTGCGTTTTCAGGCTTATGAGGATGAACAGTTTTTTGGTCTGGGTCAACATCCCACCGGTCATCTGGATCAGAAAGGCATGGTGGTGGATTTGGTTCAGAAAAATGGCCATATATCCATTCCATTTGTCCTTTCCAGTCGAGGATATGGATTTTTCTGGAACAATCCGGCAATTGGCCGGGTCGAGTTGAGTACGGATCAGAGCCGGTGGATTGCAGATGAAACCGCACAGATCGATTACTGGATCACAACGGATGATTCTCCGGCGACCATTGTCAGTCGTTATGTTTCAGTCACAGGCCTACCTCCCCGCTTTCCTCAGTGGGCATCGGGATTTTGGCAAAGCAAACTGAGGTATAAAACACAGGATGAACTCCTCTCTGTTGCCCGTGAATATCAACAGCGTGAAATCCCATTATCGGTCATCGTCATAGACTTTTTTCACTGGCCGCTTATGGGTGATTTTTGTTTTGAACCTTCGGAATGGCCTGACCCTAAGAGCATGATCGGCGAACTTGAGGAAATGGGCATCAAAACGATGGTTTCGGTGTGGCCAAGTATCAATCGTACCAGTGAGACGTTTGCAGAGATGGACGAGAAAGGATATCTGATCCGAACGGAGCGGGGTCAACCAGCACATCAGATTTTTATCGATCGTTATCCAGAGGGTCCGGTCTATATACACTATTATGATGCCACGTATCCGGATGCGCGCGAGTATTTCTGGTCTCGACTCAAAAAAACATACTATCAACAAGGAATAACTGCTTTTTGGCTGGATGCCTGCGAACCCGAAATGTTTCCCGGTCACCACCACAATTTACTCTATCACCGGGGGACGGGGGTACAAGTGGGAACGCTGTATCCGCAGCAACATGTAAAAGGAGTTTATCAGGGACTCAAAGCAGAGGGTGAGACCGAAATTTTATCTTTATGCCGTTCCGCTTGGGCGGGCAGTCAACATTGGGGGGCGGCTGTGTGGTCTGGAGATATCTTGTCGACTTTTGAAAGCCTTTCTCAGCAGGTAACGGCAGGCTTGAATATGGCGGTCTCTGGGATTCCATGGTGGACGACTGATATAGGTGGTTTTATCGGTGGGGATCCGATGGATGAAACATTTCGCGAACTATTGGTACGGTGGTTTCAGTTTGGCGTATTTTGTCCGATCTGTAGATTACATGGCAACCGGGTGCCAGAGGTAGAAGGTAGCGGAGCGCCCAATGAGATATGGTCGTTCGGGGATGCTGTCTATACGATCCTGAAGACCTATGTTGAGATCCGGGAACATCTTCGTCCCTATATTCATCAACAGATGGACAGGGCCACCCAGTCTGGGTTGCCCGTCATGCGCCCCTGTTTTTTCGACTTTCCACAGGACCCTGTATGTTGGCATCTGGATAGTCAATACATGTTCGGACCGGATGTACTGGTGGCGCCGGTTACGGAACATAAACAAAGTGAACGATCCCTCTATTTACCCAAAGGCGCCGAGTGGAGTGACGCATGGACAGACGAACATTTTCCAGGTGGCCAGTGGATAACTCGGAGAACGCCACTGGATATCATTCCCCTCTATTTTAAAGACAATGCCAAACCGTTCATACCGCGATTGAAAAATGATAAAAAAAAAGTAAAAAAACATTTGCATCTTATTAATCTATAATGTATATTTGAGTGTTAATTACTTGTACACTGTTTTTAAAGCCTTTCCATTTGTAGAGTGAACATAAGAGATGCTCGCATAATAAATAGATCGTGATGAAGTGGCAGAGGAAGGTATGTCATGTTTCGCGATTTTTTTTTGTCAGGAAGGCGCTGAGAACAGAGCTGTACGTAACATCCATTTTTTTAATGAAGGATTTTTTGTATGGAATCAGGAACAGTCAAATGGTTTAACGCTTCTAAGGGCTATGGATTCATCACCAGAGAAGAAGGCGAAGATGTATTTGTCCACTATAAAGCCATCAGTGGCGAGGGTTTCAAGACTCTCGACGAAGGTGACAAGGTGGAATTTGATATCGTCGAAGGTCCCAAGGGACTGCAAGCCTCCAACGTCTCCAAGGTCTGATGATCCTAGGAATTAAAAAAACCCCGGGCCACACGGTCCGGGGTTTTTTTATGCGGGTATCCAATCCCAATGATCATTCAAAACAAGCTGTTACAGTCTTATTCCTGTCTCTTATACACATTCTCCGAGCCCACGAGACTAAGGCGAATCGCGGATGCCGTCTTCGGCGTGAAAAAGGGGGGGGGGGGGGGGGGGGGGGGGGGGGG
>CAYPUH010000244.1:0-7171 GCA_964413725.1 uncultured Cytophagia bacterium | reverse complement strand
GCCTCCGGGGGACCCTTTCGGAATCTTCCTCCGGAAAAATTTGCCATGGTCACCGTGGCTCAGGCTCTGGACCACCCGAACTGGTCTATGGGACCCAAGATTACCATCGATTCTGCCACCATGATGAACAAAGGCTTGGAAGTGATCGAGGCGCACTGGCTGTTTGATGTTCCCACGCGTCAGATCAAGGTCCTGATCCATCCCCAGTCCATCATCCATTCGATGGTTCAGTTTACCGACGCATCGATCAAAGCTCAAATGGGCGTGCCCGATATGCGGGTGCCGATCCAATTGGCATTGACCGCACCGCAACGCCTTGACTCTGATTTTCCCCGTCTCGACTTTAGGCAGCATCGGCAATTGACCTTTGAAGAACCGGATCTGGATACCTTTAGATGCCTGAATCTGGCCTATAAAGCATCCGCTGCGGCAGGCTCCGCTCCGGCTGTTATGAACGCGGCCAATGAAGAAGCGGTTTCTCTTTTCCTCAACAAACAGATTCGTTTCGACCAGATTCCCTGCGCCATTGAGGATACCTTGATCGTTCATCAGGTGATCGCACATCCGGATGAGGAACAATTGTTGAACGTTGACCGATGGGCTCGTTCGTTTGTTCGAGAACACCTGCTCCGGTAGACCGGGATCGGAATTTTACCGTCAGAGTTGACGTTTTTGTACATATGGAAAGACTGTCCTGAAATGGAACCGGGAACCACAATCGCATCTGCCGCGTATTCAAAACTGTACGTGGCTTGTATTGAGGACAGCATCCCGCAGTAAATGGCTCCCGACAGGTATTCAACGGAACACACTTTGGAACCCGATACTCGCTCGGTCCATTTTTGATCACAAGGAGATCACATGGAGTCAATTTTGAATTTGTTATGGTCCTATATATTGCCGTTTATTCTGGTGCTGGGACTGTTGATCTTTTTTCATGAGTTCGGTCACTTTTCACTGGCCAAGCTGGTCGGTATTCGCGTGGAACGTTTTTCTCTGGGATTTCCTCCCCGTCTGATTGGAAAACAGATTGGTGAAACCGATTATTGTATATCCGCCGTACCGTTCGGCGGATACGTCAAGATGTCCGGCATGATCGACGAAAGTATGGATGAATCGGGCATCAAGGGGGAGCCGTATGAGTTTATGTCCAAGCCTATCTGGGTGCGGTTTCTGGTGATAGCGGCCGGACCGCTGTTTAACATTCTCCTGACAGCGATTATCTTTTCCATCTCTATCGCCGTTACCGGAATTCCCGAAGCCGTGGGACCGGTGGTGAAAAATGTCGGCGACGGTATGCCGGCGGAACAGGCGGGGATCGTCAGCGGCGACCGGATTATTCGTATCGATGATAACGAGATCAATGAATGGTCCGAGCTCGTGCACCTCATCCACAACGCGCCGGGTGAACCTCTCGATATCGCCTGGGAACACGAGGGAACCGTCAAAACCGCGACGGTTACGCCCTTGAAAGACGAATTGCAAGAGTATGGCTATATCGGTATCGAGCCGCAAACGATATCAAAATCCGTAGGCGTTTTTACCGCTGTGGGGATGGGCGTGGAGCAGACGGTACACCTGACCCAACTGGTCTTTCGCTCGTTTGGCCTGCTCATCAGCGGTGATGTGTCTGTCAAACAGGGATTGGCCGGACCCGTGCGTATCGCTCAGATGGCAGGCGATTCCGCCAAAGGCGGATTCAATAATCTGATGGTGTTTACCGCGTTTTTGAGTCTAAACCTGGGTATCCTCAATCTGCTTCCCTTTCCGGTCCTCGATGGCGGACATCTCGTCCTGTTACTGGGTGAGGCCGTCATTCGTCGACCCATCTCGACACGCATTCGTCTTGTGATTCAGCAAATCGGTATGGCGGTACTGCTGGCGCTAATGATCCTGGTCATCGTCAATGATGTGATCAATATCCTGTAGCTGCAACCTTGTCCTGTATAAATGAATCAGGTGAAGGTGCTGACACATGATTCATTCAACGCGTCGAAACACCCTGTTTTTCCCAACCTGCGCCCCGGAATGCAGATTCCGCGGCGATTAAATATATGTGATATGTTGCTTTCAGGAAAACCTGAAAATCACGGGTGTCCGGTTTGTCAACCGGACACCCGTCTTGTTTTGACCCGCAAGGATCTTGTTACCATGAACAGCGCTGTGTACCCATACCGTTTAACACGTTTATACCCTGTCACCCGTTTTGTTTTTCTCTGCCCTCTATCACTGAGACCTTGAGGTTTGCAAATGGTTTCGCCAAGCGGATTTTTGATGGGGTCGTTAAACAGATGACCTAAGGTATTAAAAAAACGACAATAAAATTGATCTTGACAGTCTTGTGACGAATTGTTACTTTAGGTCCTGCTCCGGGAACTGTCCTGCGGAGGCAGTACAGGACCGGTCAAATCCTGACGATTTGATTCCAGTATGTGGATGATTTCAACCAACAAAGGGGGTTCGCTTGGAACCTAAAAAGACGGCACTCTATGACATGCATGTCGCTCTCGGCGCAAAGATGGTAGACTTTGCCGGATATGTCATGCCGATCCAGTATAGCGGGATACTGCAGGAACACAAGCGAGTGCGTCGGTCCGTGGGTCTGTTCGACGTCTCCCATATGGGTGAGTTCTTTGTGACCGGTGAACGCGCTCTCGATTATCTGCAACGCCTGACCACCAACAATGTGGCAACGTTGTCCTTGAATCAGGCCCAGTATACCCTGATGTGTCAGGAAGATGGTGGCATTGTAGACGATCTGATCGTTTACCGGTTACCCGATCGCTACATGATGGTGGTCAATGCCGCCAACATTCAAAAAGACTGGACCTGGGCCAAAAAGAATCTCATCGAGGACGTGATTCTGAACAATCGAAGCGATGACTTTTCATTGCTGGCGCTTCAGGGTCCGCGCGCCGATGACACCCTGAAGGCCCTTAGCGATATTGAACTGGATGCCATCGGGTCCTTTGAGCTGGCTCAAGGTGATGTGGCGGGCGTCGAAACCATTGTCTCACGCACCGGTTATACCGGCGAGCGCGGTTTTGAACTCTGTTTTCTGAATGAACATTCGGAGACCGTCTGGACGGCGTTGATGGAGGCGGGAAAAGAGTATGAAATCGAGCCCATCGGACTGGCTGCGCGGGACACCTTGCGTCTGGAGATGAAGTTTCCCTTGTATGGCAACGATATCGATGCCACCACCAATCCTCTTGAAGCGGGTCTGAAATTTGCAACCAAACTGAAAAAGGGTCCCTTTGTCGGACGGGATGCCATACTCGAGGCCCGGGAGAGGGGTATCGAACGAAAGCTGGTCGGCTTTGAGATGCAAGGCAAAGCCTTTCCCCGCAAGGGCTATGCGCTGATGGCCGATGGCAAGGAGATCGGTCACGTGACCAGTGGAACGTTTTCACCCATGTTGGAAAAAAGTATCGGTACCGGATATGTGCAGAAACCCTATGATGCTGTGGGATCTGAAATTTCTGTACTCATACGATCGCGAGAGGTGCCGGCTGTTGTGGTCAAGACGCCGTTTTATACACCACAATCCTGATCGATACCGCACCTGTTCACACTGCATCTGTAACCGGAAATGATATGCCGACCTCTTTTCTCGATGTCTTGTTTACACCGGCCGAATGTGATTCGGTCTCTTTTGACGGCAAAGCTGCCGTTGTCATCGATGTCTTGCGAGCGACCACCACTATGGTAACCGCTCTGGCGAATGGGTGCCCTGAGATTTTTCCGGTCCGATCCGTGGAAGACGCTTTCTCTCTCGCCGGACAGTTTCCCGGAAATAGTATCTTGCTCGGTGGAGAACGGGATGGCAAGCGCGTGGACGGATTCGATCTGGGTAATTCCCCACGTGACTATACACCGGAGCGTCTCGAGGGTCGTCTGTTGATTATGACCACCACAAATGGTACGCAAGCCTTGCTCAAAACCGACGCGGCGGCGCGGGTTTATGCGATGGCACTGGTCAATCTTCAGGCAGTGTGTGACCGACTCAAACGACACCAGCGGGATACGCTCGTTGTCTGTGCCGGAATGAAAGGAGAACACTCGCTGGAAGACAGTGTGGCTGCAGGTCTTTTGATCGACAGACTGCAAGCGGATGATCAGACGACCTGGACACTTGGGGAGGGGGCGCATCAGGCGCTGGAACTGGCATTGACGCACAAATCCGATCTTTTGGCAATGCTGCAACAGAGTCCGCACGGCGCGTATCTCATGTCTATCGGCTTTGGTCTGGATCTCGACATCTGCGCCCGCTTGAATGCCGTTGATCTCGTTCCGATCTATGAACAGGGCGCGGTCTGTGTCTTTCGGGAATTGGAATAGTGTTTTGAACACATCTCCACTTTAACGTAAAGGCCCCGCAGCGACGCTGTGGGGCCGACATACAAAGCCAAACAAATTAATAATCCTAACGAATTCCCATCATGGCCAAACGCAAAACGAAGCGATCAAAATCAAAGACGACGACACCCGCATTGTCTCCGCGTAAGCGTGAGGAGCTGTTGGGTGTTTTGCTGATGATGTTCGGTGTTCTGACTCTGATTGCCCTCTTTACTCATGAACCGGGTGAGATCCCCGAACAGGCACAAGCCGGACATATTCGAAACGGTCTGGGAATTGTGGGGGTATATATCTCTCATTACACCATACACTGGACCATCGGATATCCCGTTCTGGTCGTTCCTTTTTTGATCATTGCCTGGGGTATCAACCGGTTTTTCGGCAAGCTCCCGGGAGAGCTGGTCACCTGGACGCTCTTTATCTTGCTGATATCCTTTTATGTCTCTATGAGCGGTTCTCTTCATTCGTTTATCATATCGGACGGACGGATCATGGGGTATGATTTTTCCGGATTCTTTGGCGCCTGGGGAGCCAGGATGTTGCAGACCCTGTTCGGGGTCTATGGTGCCATCGTGGTTCTGGTGGGGTTGATCATTATCACCGTCCTGTTGTTCACCACCATCAGTTTTGCAGAATTGCTGCAGTGGCTTTCATCGACCGCGGGACGTGGACTTTTCCAAGCCCGTCAAGCCATCCGTCGTGCCGTCTCGGCAGTAACACACAAGGCCCGCAACCGTCAGAGATTTCAGTTCGATCGCCGGGAAGAGATTCCGTTGAAACCACAAGAGCCGGCAAGGCCCGCGCCACCGCTGGAGACGGAGGCGCGCGAACAGATCCCCATCGATTTTGACAGCGACACCGAGACGGAAGAGCCGGATTGGGAGAATTCTTTTGCCGAGACCAGTGTGGCCCGCGAATTGTACAACTATGTCTACGACCCCCCCTCACTGGATTATTTGCAATATCCACAGGAATCAGAAGAAGTGTCGGAAGAGTTTATGCGGCAAAACGCACATCTGCTGGAAGACACGCTGTCCGATTTCGGCATTCGCGCCGAGGTGGTCGAAATTCATCCCGGTCCGGTCATTACTCGATACGAGTTGTCGCTGGCTCCGGGGATCAAGGTGAGCCGTATCACATCCCTTGCTGACGATTTGGCCATGGCCATGCGGGCCAGACGTATTCGCATTGTGGCACCCATACCCGGCAAGGCGGCAGTGGGAATCGAGATTCCCAATCCGTCTCCCTCTATTGTCTATCTGCGCGAGATTCTCATGTCGCCAGAGTTTCAACAGAATACCTCGCCGCTTACCATTGCCCTGGGAAAGACCGCCTCCGGACGGCCCTATACCGCCGATCTGTCCACCATGCCGCATTTGTTGGTGGCGGGCTCTACCGGTTCCGGAAAGAGTGTCTGCCTCAATACTATCATCGCCAGTTTTCTCTATAAAGCTGATCCCTCGCAGATCCAGTTCGTGCTCATCGACCCCAAACGTCTGGAGCTCTCCACCTATGCCAATCTGCACCGGCACCATCTGCAGTATGTGAGCGGATCCCGGGAAAAGGTTGCCACCACACCCAAGAGTGCCATCAATGTGTTGAAAGCGGTGGAACAGGAGATGGAGAGACGATACGAAAAACTGGCCTCTGCCGGCGTGCGCAAACTGGATGAATACAACGAACGGGTGCGGGATGGTAAAGTCGCCTCCGGAGATGACGGCAACGAACCGGAACCCTTGCCCTATTTGGTGGTGATCGTGGACGAGCTGGCGGATCTGATGCTTACCTCCAGCGGCGCCCGCGATGTGGAAGAACCCATAGCCCGACTGACCCAGATGTCGCGGGCGGTGGGAATCCATCTCATCGTGGCCACCCAGCGGCCTTCGGTGGATGTGATCACCGGTGTCATCAAAGCCAATTTTCCGGCCCGTATCGCCTTTCAGGTCGCCACCAAAGTGGATTCCCGTACCATTCTCGACATGAATGGTGCCGAGAAACTCCTGGGTCGCGGCGATATGCTGTTTTTGCCCCCCGCCAGTCCCGAGTGTATCCGCATTCATAATGCCTTTATCACCCTGGATGAAATCGAAGCCATCATCGATCATATTCTGCATCAACCTGCGTACGATAAAGAGTCGCTGCCGGCGTTCAGTGAAGAACAGGCAGAAAGTCGTAACGGTGGCATAACCGGTGGACGCGATGCTTTGTTTCACGAGGCCATGAAAGTGGTGGTGCGGACCCAACAGGGCTCTGTGTCTCTACTACAACGCAAACTCAAGGTTGGCTATTCGCGGGCCGCCCGAATCATCGATGAACTGGAAGAGGCCGGAGTGGTGGGCCCCTTTGAAGGCAGCAAAGCCAGGCAGGTCCTTGTCCGTCCCGATGAACTGGAAAATATAAAATTCTTTGAAGACGATGAGGAGGAACCCTTTTAAACGATACGGGTTCAACCCTTAACCGCCGGGATTCTGACCCTCCGGAAAGGGCTGTTGCCGCTGGATAAAGAAATCCCCTGCGGTTGCTTGTTTTTCATTTTATTTTAAACATGTATTTGTTATATTCGAGATCGATAATCGGTGAAATCGAGCGGATCACGCTCAATACAGGGAGAGGTTTATGCGATTCATTTGTTTCGTCACGATCATCCTGGGTGTGTTGATGGGCGGACAGGTTCTGGCTCGGGACGCGGAGGAAATTCTTGAAAAGGTTCAGGATCGACTCAAGTCCATCGATGCTATCTGTGCAGACTATGAACAGACCTTTCACTGGGAACTGGCCGGTGAAACCAATGTGGTCAGAGGAACGGTGTGCG
>CAYPUH010000243.1:0-7189 GCA_964413725.1 uncultured Cytophagia bacterium | reverse complement strand
GAGTCAGTAGAGATCAGGAATGCAGGTTATAACGCTTTATTTTATCATAGAGGGTTTTCCGATCGATACCCAATAGTTTGGCTGCCTGACTGATATTCCATTGAGTATGATCGAGGGTTTTGGCAATATGCTGTTTTTCCATCTGCACCATGGACTGAATCTCCTGGGAATCCTGTCCACTTTCGCAACGAAGGTAGGGTGGCAGGCTCTTAACCGAGATGCGATCGGATTCCTCGATCACAACAGCACGTTCGATCACATTTTGCAGCTCGCGGATATTTCCCGGCCAGTCATAGTGTATCAGGATATCGAGAGCCTCATCTTCAATACGGGTAATGGGTTTTTTATTTCGACGAAGGTTATGGCGCTGAAGAAAATGATCCAGCAACAGAGGGATATCGTCCCGGCGTTCCCTCAATGGGGGAAGCTGGATGGGAATGACACTCAATCGATAATACAAGTCCTCGCGGAAGATACCCTCTGCCACTGCATCTTCAAGATTCATATGGGTCGCGGCAATCACCCTGACATCGACTTTGATGGTTTCCGTGCCTCCAACCCGTCTGATTTCTCTCTCTTGAATGGCGCGCAGTATCTTTGCCTGCACATTCAAAGAAATATTTCCGATTTCGTCAAAAAAGAAGGTCCCTCCATCAGCAAGCTCAAAACTACCGTGTTTGGTATCGGTTGCACCGGTAAACGATCCTCTGACATGACCAAACAATTCGCTCTCGAACAAGGTTTCCACCAGGGATCCGCAATCGATAGCCAAAAAGGGCGCCTCATGCCGGTTACTGAAGGTATGGATGGCACGCGCAATCAGCTCCTTGCCGGTTCCGCTTTCTCCCAGGATGAGGACGGTGCTGTCTGTGGGAGCCACTTTTTCGACAATGCGAAACACGTCCTGCATGCGACGGCTTTTACCAATGATACTGATCGTCTCGTTATCGAACTCGAATTTGAGTTCACTGAAGCCGGTTTTGCCGATTTTTTCCCGTTTTTGCACCAGGTGCTTGACGGTTATCAGCAATTGGTCCGGATTGAAAGGCTTTTGGATATAATCAAAGGCGCCATACCGCATAGCTTCAACGGCCATTTCGATGGTGGCATATCCGGTGATCATGATGACATCGGTTTGTGGACTGGTCGAGCGGATGACCCGCATAAACTCGAGTCCATTCATTGAGGGCATATGATAATCGGTGATGGCGATATCAAAATGCCCTTCCTTGAGATATCTCAGTCCTTCCTCGGCGTTGCGTCCGGATACCACTTCATATCCGGCTTCTGTGAGAATATTTTCACAGGCACTTCGCAACACATAGTCGTCATCGATCAACAATATGCGTAATTTGCTCTCGGCCATGGCATCCGTTTATTCGCTGAGCTTTTCTTTTATCTTTTCCAATACTTTAAAGGCATCGGCCACATAGAGAACGTCTGCTTTTCCCTGTGCCCAGCCACAATTGGGATCCATGTTTATGGCACGTCGTTCATTGATAAAGCGCCATCCGACCACATGGGGTTCTTCTCCATGGCAACAGGTAGCCAATCCTTTGGGATGTCTCGGCGTGGACCCGGTTTGTCCCACCTGGTTCAGATGTGTCATAAACGGAAGGACGGCTTCTCCTTCACCTTTCAGATCGACAAGTGATTTTGTACTGCCCAGCGATGCTCCTGAAAGATGTAAAAAATCCAGTATCAATTGACTGGCCTCATCGATGTGTGGATTTCCATCTGTTTGCTTTTTCGTCCATCCGGCACCGGCGACGAACAACAGATCGGCATCCGGGTAAATGGTCTGATCGCCTCCCTCTGGAGTATGAACCCCGGCCACGGTTGTCCGGATGCTTGCAGAGTCAAGATCGATCTCGACAGGTTCCACCGACACGTCTGTGCCGGTATTCCCCTGCCATGCTGGATGAACACCAGGTTCGATGGTCAGCATCCATGGCCGGGCCGTCCGCTGGAGTTCGGTTAAAAGACGCTGGCGATACGACCATCGGGCGATGGTCATCTGTTCGTCCTGAACCCGGACACTATTGACGTGTGTATCCACTTTTCCATTCAGGCGTTGACACACACCACCGATAATTCGCTCGATGCGGTTGTCTGCCGGGGCCAGTATGACTGTCGCGCCCACCTCCGTGCACAGCGCCTCTGCCGCTTTTGAATCACTGGAATATCGTGGTGATACCACCTCTTCCCCACTGACAGCCAAAAATCGTTTGGCACCACATCCTGACAGTTCTTGGAGTGCCTCATCGGCGTACCGACCCAATGCACCAATATGCCAGTCTGTTCCCAATTCTTGTGCCAGAGTTTGTGCTACGGTAATTGTTTCTTTTGCAGATTCAGGTACGTTCTTGCCGTCCCCGCTCTGCATCAAGACCAACACTGTATCCATACTATGATCCTTTTCTTACTGTTTTAGCCATTCGACGAGTTCTTTGGCGATATCCTCTTCACTCATGTCTTTTTCAATACGGGTGTTCCGTCGTTGTTGTGGTTGCTCTGCAGACAGGATTGTCAATCCGGAATCCTTTAAATCGACCGGTTGCGCTTTTTGAATAGCTGGCATGATGGTTCTCATATTTTTCATGCCGATTTGTGGATTGTTTGGCGGTTCGGGCAAATGCCCTGTCGCCCAACCCAGAACCATGGGTGGACCCTGACAGACGGAAACCTGATGGATTCCGCCTTCCAGTCTCTCGAGGATCTGCATCGAGCCATCTTCTCGAACGGTCAATTCGTCGACTCCCTGAAATTGTTCCGTGATTCCCAGCCGTTCACCAACCATTTGCAGTGTAGTACCGTTGGCGCGGGATGCGGATTCCCAGCCCCCGAACAGCAGCAATTTTTCCGGATCCAGTGAATCGATAGATTGAATCGCAGCAACCAGCTTTTCTGCCACGGTTGCAGAATCGGTAAATCCGCTGGCCGGCCCGTCCAGAACCACCAATTCAAACGGTACTTTTTGCGCCATCGTCATCATGACCTGTTGAATTTTGGCTTTAGGGCCCAAACTCACCAACCATATCCTGCTTTCGGGTTGTGACGCAGCCAGATGTGCCGCTTCATACAGGGCATGCGCCGCCCACGGATCCAGAACATGGGGCAGCATCAATTCATTTTTCAATCCAGGTCCTTGTGGCGTGGACACCGGTATCAGGGGCTGAAGGGGATCGGGAACAACGGAGCCACATACAACAATATGATATCCGGGCATAGATGTACTCTTTCCTTTAATGGGGTTCAGTAATGACAAACTATTTCAGACCGTCGGTGGCGGGAATCCCGTCTGGCGCCACGACGTGACCGACTGGATGTTGGAATCTAATTTTCGCTGGAGTGCAAACCACCTGCTCCGGCGCGGAATTTGATGTTGGTCTGCTCCTGTTCCGGATCCGCCAGCTGAGTGCAATTCCAATAACAGGCTCCACACTGAATACACTTTTCACGATCGAATTCGGGAATCCCATTTTCACCCGGTGTAATGGCTTGACCGGAACAGATTTCAATACAAACTTTAGCCTCGCACTGTTCACATAAATGCGGATATATAAAGACCACATGGTCTTTATACCCGGCAAGAGCCTGTACCTTACCGCCCATGTAAAGGGCGTCCTGATGTGATACCAAAAGCTGACCATCATAGGGTATGGCTGGCCAGCCCAACTCATCCATTACGGCGTCACTCATTGCGGCTGCTTTGACTCTGGATTCCTTTATTATTTCGTCCTGCTGTTGGTGTGAGAACGGAGCGCGGAAATATCGTTTTGGATCCTGAATTCTCTCATGGGTGGCGCGAGGTCTGGCAGGGTATCGCAATTTTCCGCCGGACAACCAGGACAGACCCATCCCGATCATGCCCGGGACAAAGCCATGCTGAAAACCATCCCTCGATCCCTTCGCCCGCTCGGCCTCCTTTTGAAGGGTGCTCTCTTTTCGTTGTTTGATATAGGTTTCTTCAAGATGTTCCCGGGTAAAGGGTTTTCCGGACAACGTCAGAGTTTCTACAGCCCGTGCCAGCAAGACACCGGTGTGCCAGGCCTCGTCCACTCCTGAATTGGCAAAAATATTGGTACTGCCGGAGCCCTCCCCAATGCGCGCCCATCCATGTCCGGAGAGATACGGTTCCCCTCTTAATCCGGATTCCTGAATGGTTTTCGCACCCCAGGACCGAAGAGTCCCCCCTTGCAGGAATCGCCACAGGTAGGGGTGTTGCATCCAATGTTGCAGGTAGCGGTAGGTGGCTCGAACCGGACTGTCGAACCAGGACGGTACAAAAATACCCAAAGATGCGACATTGTCAGGATGAACATACAGGAATCCAAAAATGTCGGGTTCGGGATATCCAAGGGTATGAATAACCGTTCCCGGCTCGAGGCCGCTGTTTTCGGGCAAATCGACGACCATCTTGGCACCCACGGCCCAGTCTTTACGTTCATGACCGTCAGGCATTCCAAATGTTTCATCCAGCTGCATTCCCACAGGACCTACCGGACCATCACCCACCACCGTCAGATTGGCCTTGATGTCCATCCCCGGAAGATATCCAGCTTCAGGATTGCCCTGGCGATCGGTTCCCTGGTCCACCAATTGAACGCCTTCTACACGATCGTTGCGAATCAGTGGTTTTTCAACCGGTACACCTGGCCAGAGTTGAATCATGCCAGTAGACAGAAGCTGGCTGCCTACCCACTGACTGAACTGGCCAATAGAAAAAATAAAACCATCGTGTTTTTGCATGGCCGAAGGGATAAAAGGAATCTCCATAGCCTCGTGCTTGAGTGGTAATATCCCTTTAACGGTCCTTAATAATCTGTCTCCGAGCCGATGAAAACGGGATCTGTTGCTGGCTCCAATCGGGTCGAGCAGATAGACCATCTTTTCAGTCTCGACAGAGGTCGCCATGGGAATATCATCCGGATTCATCTCCGGGAAGCTCTTTTTAATGGCCTCTCCCCTGGTGACCACGCCGGAAACACCAAAGCCCAAATCATCGGAGCGTTCATAGCACAAAATCTGCATGGGACTGCCGGGCATCACCTGGCTTTCCAGGCGCGGAGTACCATCATCATTCATCAATGCCCCGGAGAGGGTAGAGAGAAATCCGGCCGTAGCCGGACCGAATCCCACACATACTATATCTGCCTGCATTTCTTCTCGTTGAGGTTGAGACATTGTAACGTCTCCTGTTCTCTTTCAGTTCAGGTCGATCATCTATCCGGGTTATGCCGGATAATCGAGAATCTCGGGAATCATAATCTGAGTGATCGAGGTGGCCGCACGATTCCGGATAGACCCCATGCCCGCAAGTGCCTTATCGATCTCCCGAGAATACGTATCAAGTGTTTCAGAATCATTTATATATGAGCGATAAAGATCATTACAGAGGCGACGAACCTCACCCACAGCCCGTGCCGCCTGGATACCGGAGAGATCTCGCAGGAATCTCAGTGTTCCCTCCAGACCTTCCGAGAGAGCCGGATTCTGTGGACCGTTCGTGGCCAGTTCCTGAATATCGACAATCTGATGATAGGACGCCAGCAACCAGCTGAGAGCATCGGTCAACGGAAAGGTAACACTCTGCCGCGAACTGCTGAACAACTTGCCCGTTTCATCTTTTTGGCTTTTTAATGCCTCCAGAGTCGCAACCCAAAGATCAATACCTCTGGCCACCAAACCGGCACCCGTTTCCGGTTCTTGGTTATGAATTTGTTCCAGCTGTCTGGACCATTGTCGCAGACGTGCCTGAAAGACAGGAGTTGCCATTGTGAAGGTCAACTGACGTCGTTGAACCGCCTCTGGACCTTCATAGGTGGCTTCAAGTTGTGAGTCCATCCATTTTTGACCCAAAAAGCCGGGACAGTCTTCAGTAATGCCATATCCTCCCATCAGACTTACAGCTTCGCGCATCTCTGTCGCCCCCTGCCCTGTGTTCCAAAGTTTGGTAGCCGGGCACAGGACATTGGCGACTGCATCCTGCAACACATATTGAACCAGAGGATCGGATTCCAGTTCGCGACGCCGCTCGGACATGTCATCTGTATTTTCAAGTTCTATCAGTTCTAGGGCCTGTTTTTGGATTGTCATCAGCGCCTTGAATTCGGGACGTCCCCGTTCGACACCCTGCTCCTTGAACAGACGGTTCTTTTCGGTTTCCAGAGGCTCCAGGTCATCAAAAATACGGGCAGCGGCAAATCCCAAAGAAGCGGCGGCTTCTCCCATGGCCCAAATCGAACACAGGCGATGAATAGCATCATCTTTTTGTTGGATTCCCAAATCATAACGGGGAGAACCGGGCTCAACTGTCCCCCCTCTAAATCTGCTTCTCTGGTATCTTATGATCGGCTCAATAGCGGAAAGAAGTTTCGCAGCTGTCATCAATCCCACTGTAACACGTGTGCGTTTAAACACCGCATCGATCACTTCGCTGTGATTGTAGTTGGGGATGATGATCCCATCCCGTATGGTGTATCCACCGATAATACGGTGGGCCGGAACCTGCATACTGAATATGGGGTCACGCGTTGATGAGAGTTGATGAACCAGTTTCAGCGTTGGTGCACCACGATCATAGAGTCCCGGATCATCCTCTTCCAAGATTATCATACAACTCCCCTTCATCCTGGCATCATCACTTTCAACAGCGACACAGACAAAATTGGCAAAGTCCATATTGGTGATAAAGCGGCCACGCTTGTCTACCTGCAAAACCGGCTCTTGATTGTCGGTCCATTCTGCTATCCTGACCTTGCCGCTGAGCATTCCGGTTTCGACTCCCACATAGGGCAATGGCTCGGTAAGGCCAAAGGCACCCCGGTATTGTTTGCTCTTGTCTCCAGGTGCGGTGGGAATGGCGCCACCCATATAGGTTTGCTTCTGTTCCGGCGTGCCGCGTTCGTGAATGGGTTCCAACGCCAGGTTTCCCGCAAGACTGGAAGTCGCAGCTCCGCCGTCAACCCAGGATAACTCAAATGCAGTCAGTGCCAAAGCCAGATTCTTGGGACCTTCAATGTAACCTCCGTATTCCGGATCCATAAAAAGCGAGGTGATTCCCGATTCATCAAACGATCTGAGCAATGCCTGTTTTTCATCGGTCCATTCGTGTGTATTGCGTACTCCGTTGGCTACGGCCTGCGCAACAGGGCCTCGGGCCACTGCACGTACAGACTGTATCAAC
>CAYPUH010000242.1:0-7189 GCA_964413725.1 uncultured Cytophagia bacterium | reverse complement strand
GATAGATCTCCATCAAATCATATCCCTCTCGCGGATTGACAACATACCCGCCCCCATCACTGCGCTCATAGGAGACATCCAGGGTACAAAGATCGCGGTGGTCGGCAAATACATTGAATACCAAAATAAGGACAGCCAATACCGTTGCTGTGAGGCCAAAAACAGATCTTGTGTTCATATCATAGACTCCGGATAAAAAATGTAAAAGGTCAGCCGCTGCCTTTCAAGCCAGTGCTCTGGTTTCAGGCGGGCCAGATAGTGCAGGAAAATCTGTAAAGGAGGACAAACTATTCTGTGCAAAAAAAAGGCCGGGATCCATTTTCGATATCAGAATTTCGGTCAAATTTCAGACCATATAAAACAACCGTTTATAACACCAAACACCCTGAATAATTTTTAACTCCGGTCACACAGCGTGAATTGCCCGGTCCACTTGGTGATATGACGAACCGATCCGGACGTTGCTTTTGTCCACAGTCCTGTTTTCCCGATTCTGTGATCATGTATGTTCCTGCCCGTTACAATCCCGATCCGTGCACAAACGGATATCCTTTCAGTATACTCTTGACTGCACGCCCCATTTTCATCCGGAGGTGTGGCATGGAAATCGGTTCTTTGCGAACTCTGCGTTGAATTTCTTGTATTATTTTAAACTTTTACCGATATTTTGTATACAGACCATCGAATTCATTTTGCATCCCATAGATAAAACCCTTATCTTCGTTCAAATGGTTTCAGCACCATCTCAACAGGACAGCCCTATGATTCGGACCGCAACAGCAGCGCTCAACGACATCTTTGGCTATAGCGACTTTCGTCCCCGGCAACAGGAGGTGATCGACAGGGTCCTGCGCAAGGAAGACACCCTGGTGGTCATGCCCACCGGTGGCGGCAAGTCTCTGTGTTACCAGATCCCGGCGCTGCTCTTTGACGGACTCACGCTGGTCATCTCTCCGCTGATCTCGCTGATGCAGGATCAGGTGGAGGCCCTGCAACAGCTGGGTGTGTCCGCTGCGTTTTTAAACAGCTCGCTCTCTCCGGAGGCATTCCGGGACACCACCCGTTCGGTGACCGATGGCACCATCAAGCTGCTCTATCTGGCCCCCGAAGGCCTGTTCACCGACCGCACCCAATCTCTGCTGCAGCAGCGCCAGGTGGATTGTATCGCCATCGATGAGGCCCATTGCATTTCGGAATGGGGACACGACTTTCGCCCCGAATACCGACGACTGAAAACCATCCGTGAGGCGTTCCCCGACGCTGTCTGCATCGCCCTCACCGCCACCGCCACGCCACGGGTGCAGCAGGATATTCTGCACTCGCTGAATCTGCCGCCAGAGGGCACCATCGTCACCAGCTTTGACCGGCCCAACCTCTTTTTACAGATCGAGCAAAAGACCGATCCCGCCAACCAGACTCTGGACTTTTTAAAGCACCACAAAGAACAATCCGGCATCATCTACTGCTTTTCCCGTCGCCAGGTGGACGAGCTTTCTGCCTATCTGGCGCAGATGGGCCATTCCGTGCTGCCCTATCATGCCGGACTCGACAACGGGATGCGCACCGAGCATCAGCAACGCTTTATTCGCGACAATGTCCAGATCATCGTCGCCACCATCGCCTTTGGTATGGGCATCGACAAGCCCAACATCCGCTTTGTGATTCACTATGACCTGCCCAAGAACATCGAATCCTACTATCAACAGATCGGCCGTGCCGGCCGCGACGGGCTGCGGTCAGACTGTCTGTTGTTGTTCGGTTATGGCGACTTGCGCAAAATCCGCTATCTCATCGATCAGATGGAAAACGAGACCGAACGCCGCATCGCCGGTATCCACCTGCAAGCCCTGGTCCAGCTGGCCGAATCGCATGTGTGCCGGCGCCGGCAATTGCTGGACTATTTCGGCGAGACCTATGAGCCGGAATCGTGCGACATGTGCGACAACTGCCTTCAGGGCGCGCCCCAGTTGAGCGAAGAAACCGTGGCGGCACAGAAATTTCTATCCTGTGTCAAACGCACCGGCGAACGCTTTGGCGCGAATCATATCATCGACATCCTCCGCGGTTCGGAAAACCGCAAACTGCTGCGGCTGGGTCATCAACACCTCTCCACCTATGGCATCGGCCGTGACTATGGCAAACGGCAGTGGCAACACCTGGTGCGCCAGTTCGTATCCCTGGGCCTGCTCACGGTAGACCCCGAGTATGGCAGTCTCAAACTCACCGCCAAAGCGGGTGATGTCCTGTTCCGCGACGAAACGGTGCGGGTGGTGGCACCGGAACGCCCCGAACAGATGGAAATGCCGCAGCGGGTTTCATCAGAGTCCACGTTTGACCGCCACCTCTTTGAACGGTTACGCATCCGTCGCAAAGAGATCGCCGACGCCCAGGGCGTGCCCCCATATGTCATCTTTCCCGACAAGACCCTCATCGAGATGGCCGCGCGGTATCCACAGAGCGGCTCGGAGCTGCGCTCCCTCTTCGGTGTGGGCGAGGTCAAGAACAAGCGATACGGCCACCGCTTTCTGGAGATCATCCGCGACCATTGCCGCGAACACAACATCGAGACCTCTCAGGGAATCCATCCGCAACCGACAACAGCCGGACGATCCCCCGGGAGCACCGGAAAACAGTTCCGCATCGGGCAGGCATTTGTGGAGGGACAGTCGTTGCAGGAATTGCAGGAGCAGTTTCAGGTCAAGAGAGAGACTCTTGTCAAGCATCTCACCCGCTATTTTACCGAGGGGAACGACTTACCCATCGACAGGCTGGAGGCCGAACTCGATCCGGAGGTGGACAGGGACACGATAGCAGAAGCGTTTGAGATCCACGGCATCACATTGCTTCGCCCGGTATTCGACCATCTGGGCGGTACGGTCTCCTATAGCGAGCTCAAACTGCAACGACTCGTCTATCGGTGCCATACCGAAACGAATTGATGTCCACGGTAAAAAAACCGATCAACCGGAAATGCGTTTGCAGCAGATACGGGGCAGGACAACCTCGCTAAAAAAAATAAAGGTATATTTCAGCCGACCGAACCGGCTCTGAGCCCATATTCTGAAAATCTGTGACTGAAATTCTGCAGATCAATGGACACAAGGCCTTTAATATCCCTGCTCAGCTTGGAGAAAACGTTGCGCATATCTTCCGCGCGGATTTCCAGCGGAACCGGACGAGGTGTATCCAAAAAAAAGCCCGCATTATAATCCGAAATTCTTTCCCTCACGACCTGAAAATTCAACGGATAGAGCGGAATACTCAAAAAGCGTTGCATCAACTTTGTGATCAGGGGTTTTTGACTGACATAGGCGAGCTGGAGATCTGATGCCTGAAACGAATACTGACATATGGCCGCCACCAATGCCTTGATAACAAGAATGCTGTTTGACGCGTTTTCACTCGAACTCACCAGCTTGCAAATCTCTACAACCTGATCCCGCCGACAATCACACTGTTCTTCACTTTTAAAGCCAAAATAGTATTCGATGGGCAATTCACCATCAGCAGCACTGTAGAGACCAACAGTCCCGACGATATTTCCGGATTCCACGGCAACGAGCATGGGAATGGTCAGCTCCTCCGCATCGAGAAAGTTGCAAAAGCCATACTGTCGATACATCGAGCGAATAAACTGCATGACCTGAGGTGCTTCACCCGGTTTGGGTGCGCGGATAGTGAGAAGAGACGTCATGGTTGTTATCCTTTGGCTGCAAATCAAGGTTGTGGGTCAAACCCATTGAATCGGGCGAGCCGCAACTTTGCGCGGGCAATCAAGCTGTAAAGCCGCGCGCTCCAGGTTTCGGACATCTGGTGCGGAGCCGAATCACATCGGGCACACGTCCTAGTGGGTCTGTATTGTTCCTTTTTGATCAAAAGGGATTCTATAGAATCATTCAGGATATCACCGAACGGATTACGCGCCTCCTGATCGTTCGGGCATAACGAACGGCCGTCAGCGGCGATAAGCAGATGACCGTTCTGCAAACAGGGGAAAGTAAAATTCATTAACAGATCCAGGACATCCCGAACGTCTGGATAGAATTTTTTATAGGATGTAATCATCTGAACGGTAACACCATTAACACTGCGACCTTGATAGCGTTTAAAGAAATCAGGGTAAAAGTCTATGGTTTTAATTCGATTGCGCACCAGTCCGGTCCGGTTAAACGAGGTGACAAACAGAACCAGATTGAGAGTATCGAGTCCCGCATCCCGCGCCTGTCGCGTGAGAAAGCAGAGGGTCCGGTGAAAATCCGGTCTTATGACATCACGCTTTGGGGGCGAAATATAAAACAAAAGCTCCCGTATCCGGCCGGCGGCTCTTTGTTCCATTATTACCCGAATGCCCGGGATCACCGTTTCCAGCAGAGAAGCGCCTTTCGTCACGTCCTCCATCATCAGAGCACCATAGTGCTCGGGGACCGGGGTCGGAAAAGAGACTGCGAGGCTCACCCGATGGGTCGTCAACGCCGAGAGGATATCGGGATCCAAAAGCGTCGAGCCATTGGTCACGACCACCACATCCGGTACAGGCACCGCAGCCTGCCAGTCGCGACGCATCTGCTCAAACAGACCGAGACGTTCGGCAAACTCTGGATGTAGAGTCGGTTCTCCCATACCCGATTGATGAATCCCTCTGATGTGAATCCCACGCGATGCCGCAATAGAAATTTCCCTGACAAGCTTTTCTGTCACGGCCAACGGCTGATAGACTTTGGGACCGGTGTAAGCGCTCTTTCCAACACCACACAGCGTACAGTTATAGTTACAGATGCCGTGGCAGAGACTGTTGTTGATTAACAGTGACCGTCGGGTACGCATTCTTGTGGACAACAGATCCACATTTTGTTTCAGGTTGGTGACGTATTGCATCTCCCTGGACATCATTCAGCCATGGCCGCGACCAGCTGTCGTTCCAACTGTTCAATTCGGGTCACGAGATCTTTGATGACCTCATTTTGCGCAGATACCGTCGCCGACAAATCTCTCTTGTTTTCCCCCGAGCGAATAAATTCATGCAATCCAGCATGATCCAGTTGGTGTTCCTTGTCATCGGGTCGATAATCTCCATCTGGCAATCGTTTCATGGAAAAGACAGCATCATACGCGGTTTGAAGATTCCGGGGATATGGTGTCCGATCATCAAAAGCAAGCGCGGACATTCTATTGCGAACCCATGCACTTCCACCACCAAGAACCCGAAACAGATCCATATACGGTCCCGTCTGACCGAGGCTATTGGATCCGACCTGGAAAACGATATTGGAATTGTCATCCGGATCATCATTATCAGTATCCGTAAACAGAAAGATCCGGCCTTCAGAATAGTGTCGCATAATATGATTCGACAATCCGATCGCGGCTGTAAAATCTTCGTTTTTATTATAAAAACCGATCGACGGAGCGCCATCATTTTGTAGATATAAGAGATGATTCTGCGTGGCAGATTCGGCATCCGGACCGATGGTGACGGAATGGGTAAAATGAGATGTCGCCCCGTCCGCATAGAGCGCATATGAAGCGGTATTATCGGCATGGATTCGCAGCATCGCCTCCCCGGGATCCGCCATAGAACCGACATTCATTCCTCCGTTGGCACCCACATAGTCTGCCACCACCACATCATTATCCACTTCTACAATATTTTCCACATACAGATCCCCGGCACCGCTGGCAGATCCAACGCTTCCGGAACCGCTCCAAATCCGTACCTCATCGCCACGCACATCCAGAGCTCCGGAAATCAAAGAGGTCCGGATGCCAGCGGCATCGAGAATGGTGATGGTATCCGTGGTCAGATCACCGGTTTCCTGCGTCGACCCCAAAATCGCATCGGCGTTCTCGTCTATTCGCATCACCACTTTGCCGCTCGAATTTTTCACGGTCAGCTGGGCATAGCTCGAACTCGCGATCAACAGAATCGAAAATAGGAATATTGCTGTTCGTGACATAATAGTCTCCAGTCGTTTGGGTTCATCTTGTTTCTTGCTCATGTTTTCATTTCATAGGGTATCGACGCACCCCACAGACGTTTGCCGGTTGGCAATCGTCATGCCTCCTCAACATAAAAAAAACAAACTTTGTAAACAGGCGCAAAACCACTCTTTTCATCACTATGGCTATCAAATAAAATGCCAGGAAAATCAGAACCGCAAGCAATGAAAACACTGCATTTAAAACAAAGGACTTTTTAACAAGAATCGGTCATTTGACCAAATGGCAAGAAATAACCAAATGACCTCGCGGTCGGTCTCCTGTAGTCCCGTGGATGACAATACAAACGATTTTTGAAACAAATGTATTGATTAAAATCCAATAAATAACTAATCTTTTTATATGTGTTTACACACTCGGTAGTGTCCTGTAGTCAGACGGGACACCCATCACTCATCTCAAAAATATCCTGGACTTGACATTGTTCATGGTAGCGATTAAACACAAATTTGTCTGTATTTGCACTGTAATAGAGTTTTATTGTGAGGTGTCCCTTGTTGGGACACCTCTGTTACATGCTTTTGAATGACAACAGAAATGATCCGGATACATTGCCTGAGCGCCAGGATGAGCAAAGGTTTCGACCCCTTTAGTGACCCAATCGGTAAATCGCTATCTTGATGAGATGAGAACTCGAATAGATTATCATGTATCATAGGGGTCACTCCCTGGGAAAAATCATCGGGCGCCGGATAGTGGTAGCAGACACGGACTCTGACCCAACAAGGGGAAACGACATGCCGAAACAATCGAATGACAGGGACAGCAGAGAAATCAGAATTTTCATCTCCTCCACGTTTAGAGACATGCAGGAAGAGCGGGAAGAATTGATCAAACGGGTATTTCCCGCCCTGGAGACCGTATGCCGGCAACGAGGCGTGGAATGGGTCGCTGTGGATTTGCGCTGGGGGATAACCGAAAGCCAGGCTGAACGGGGAGAGGTACTCCCCATATGCCTGGCTGAAATCGAAAAATGTCGTCCCTATTTCATCGGATTGCTGGGTGAACGCTATGGGTGGAATCAACAAAGCATCGATTCGGAGCTGCTCGAATACTATCCCTGGTTATCCGACCATCAACAAAAAAGCATTACAGAGCTGGAAATTCTTCACGGTGTCCTGCAAAATCCGGAGATGAGTGACCGCGCCTTTTTCTATTTTCGCGATCCGGCCTATATCAATGGGCTTCCGCC
>CAYPUH010000241.1:0-7265 GCA_964413725.1 uncultured Cytophagia bacterium | reverse complement strand
GGTACCAGCTATGCCTAAAATGTTAGTCAAACTGGGAGAGTGTAATGCCTGTCTGGATCCCGACCTGGCTAATGATATCTCAGCCCTTTACGCGTCTCACCAATTCGACATATCCACAACAACCATGACATCCGACTATCCTTCTGTCACCTCAACAAGTGATAATAGTGTTCTCAATTTCAGGACACAAATCCAAAACCACGTGACCCAGTCATCCGTTACCAACCTGTCACTTACCCTTTGGAATCCCTCTCAGACACTCACCTATGCCCCCACCTCTGTCGAAGGTGAGCGTTATACATTTCAACTGCCATTGGCTGAAATACCTGCCTGGGGAGAGTTAAATACGTTCGCACAGGCCAGCCCAAATGACACCGTTAACAGCTGGTTCTATTATCGACTATACCAGGGAAGCGAACTCGCCGATTCATCTGATTATACATATAATCCAGATGCAGCTTATTTCACCCCCTCTCTCTCCATGCGGCAGAATGCTTCCGCAGTCTTTTTGGGTCAATATCTACATAATGTTCTTGGAGAATCTGCTGAAATGAACAGGTGTAGTTATACTATTCACTTGTGTGCAGACACTCCTATAGAGGGAACACTCAACTTTTCCACAGCCTACATCAATACATCCGATCCTTTCTCCGTCTGTCTCTGGTCAGAGGAGTTTGGCTGGATCCCCATGACCACTCACCATGAATTGGATTCCGACCGTGCATATACCACCATTCAGCAAGGGGGTGCTTACGCCCTTTGCAAACTTGAGGCGCCCAATATTCCTCCACCCATCGCCTGGTATTCCTTTGACGGCAGCTCTATCGCAGATCAATCCGGCAACACCCTGGATGGCTGGACAACAGATACGGTAACCTATGGAAAAGGCGTCGTGGCACTGGCCGCTTTTCTGGATGGACAGAACGATGATGGCGATGAAGCCGCAACTCCTGATGGTATCTACCTGCCAGACAATACATTATTCGATCCTGCCAATGGGTTTTCCACAGCATTCTGGATCAAACCCCTGACCACCAGCGGGTCCCAACTCGTGCTGCAAAAAGACACTCAATCCTCGTCCTATCGTATTGATATCCTGAATGGGCAGTTGAGAGCCACCGTAAAGGGTCTGACCGGTGAAGGTCCCATTCCGTTTTCAGTATCATCCCCTATAACCGCATCACAATGGTCGCATGTGGCCGTAACCGTCCAAAACAGGTCTCTCAGACTCTATATCAACGGCACGTGCGTGGATTACGATGACTATATACCCTCGACTCTCCACTCCAATCCCTCCACACTTCGACTCGGGTTTTCTGCGGAAGGAGAGGCGTTTCAGGGATGGATCGATGAACTCTTGTTCTATGACTATGCACTCAGCGAAACCGATATCGGCAATATGATGTCACAGGGCAATTCGATCCTGAACACCGTCGTACTCAAAGCACGGCTATGGGCCTATGGACTCATGAACGGATATTCGCAAAGCACCCGTCTCAATGCCAATGGCGTCCTGCCCCATCAATCCCCATTCGCCTCCTCTATCCCCACACCCGAGTCGCTGGCAGATTCGCTGGTGGACTGGGTGTGGATTGAACTGCTTGAAACACCGGATTCGGAACCCGTTCTCCAACAAAGTGCCTTTCTGAGCCAAAACGGGTTCCTCTGCGATGGCTATGGCGCCTGCGGCTGTTCCCTCGAATTACCGCCCGGCTCTTATGTGGTGCGCATCAATCATCGCAACCACCTGCCACTTCAGACCCCGTCTGCAATCGAATTGGCTCCGGGCAATATCACGTTCATCGACTTTACCCAAAACAGCACAGGGGCCTATCCCAATGGTATGGGACAACTCGATACCGGTGAACACACCATGGTACCCGGTGATATCAATAACGATGGTACGATCAACACTCGGGACTATACGATCTGGTACAACCAACAGCTGGCTTCACCCGAAGGGGCCGGATATCTCGCCGGGGATCTCAACGGCAATGGCTATGTCGATGATCAGGATTTTGAGCTCTGGCAACAGGCATCAACAGGAAATCGGACCTTTGTCCTGCCATCACAGGAAGAATGACACGGTGCCAGCGTAGTCATGGAAAAACAATGTACGGTTACCACCTGTTCAACTGTCCAAAGTTTTTTTCACGAGTCGAAAAGAATAAACCGTTCAGCCAGCGCCCTGGTCTTGACAATAAAACCAGGGCGCTTTTGTTCTGCACCATTTTTTCTGGTTCGATCCGCATATCACACCGCTCTGTTACCACCCCATTTGAATAAACACCACTGACCCTCGATAAAAGAAAAAGATCTCAAGATCAAATGTACTTGACTTTGATGATAAAAATGTTGTAATTGGATAAAATTTAAGTTTGTCTAGCCTCTTCGATATTTCCTGCCCGGCATCATCGTATACCCAATGGGTCTCAACACATCGATACCTTTACACGGTATCCATAGCTTCCACAATAATTTATGTCTAATCATCAATCCACGAAATTCTATCCAAAATCAATCAATAAACCTGTTACATGACCGCTTTGTACCGCAAATCTTCTTGAATGACCGATTAGAATCGCTATACTTTACCGGGGACAAAAAAAAACGAGGGTACCATGCATGCAAATGGGATGCGGCTGGTCAGTATGGGGATTATTCTGATCTCAGCCATCAATATGGCAACAGCACAATCAATTATGCGGTCACAACCTGATCCCATGGTCAGTACAAACAACCAGCCGATGGGAAACAAGACCGATCATAACATTAAATTAACCAACCCCAATTCCCAGGGCGCACCGACCTACGCTCTGGATCTGGACGGTACCGATGACTATCTGTATGTGGATCCTGTAGCTGTGGCCCAGGTCAGTCCAACCGCTGCCCTGACCCTCGAATGCTGGGTCTACCACAGCGATTGGACAACCTGTCAGAATCAAAGCTTTTTGGACACCTCTTCGCCGGGAGGATATTCTCTGGGCACCAACAACACAAACCTGTTTGGAACCGTATATCGCAACAATGCGGTCGCCCAGGTCAGCACATCATTGTCATCACTATCCAGTGGCTGGCACCATATCGCCATGACGTTTGATGGTCAGTATACCTGTCTTTACATCGATGGCAACAGGGTTGACAGCGATGATGCCGGCAGCAGTTCATCCATCACGTATGTAACGGACGGGAGTATCTTTTTCGGTGCGCATGTATCCGATACCGGAGATGCTGACCAGTTTTTTTCCGGCATCCTGGATGAATATCGGATATGGAATGTTGCCCGTGCCCAGGAGGGCATCAGACGACATGCCTATGAAAACCTGCTGGGATCGGAGACCACTATCAATGCCTATTGGCAGTTCAATGAAGGTCCGGGACGAATGTTCTCCAGCGATGTGACGGATGGCATCGTCGCGATCACCCAAAATACAGATATTGATCAAATCTGGGTGAACTCGACGATTCCGTTCGGCGATGGCCAGAGCGATCAACAGATCGTGACCGACGGACAGACCGGTACCGTCACATTTATGGATACCGGATTCGGTCTGGATATTGTGAGCAAAACCGGGGTGGACACCTTTACCGCCACCCGCATCGACCGGGCCCCCAACAGTCTGCCTGCAGGGGAATCACACGTATACGACAGCCAGTATTGGGTTGTCAAGAGCTATGGCAGTGGATCCTTTTCCGCGTCCATGACCTTTACCCTCTCCGAGGGATTGAGCAGCCAGGATGAACTCGATCCGAACCGGCTCAGCCTCTATCGCCGCCCCAGTCATTCCGACGGCAGCTGGTCATGGGTGGGTAACGCACAATCGGTGAACGCAGCAGCCAACCAAGCGACCTTTGCCGGTATCAACGACCTGAGCCAATTCATCGTCACCGGTACGTCCGAAACACCCCCGGTGACCGTATCCCTTGAGGTCAGACTCTTTCTCGAGGGCTTTTACCAGAGTGCCAGCGATGATATGACGACGTCAATACATGACAACAGCTGGTTGCCGGAAACCTCCCCTTACAGCGATAGTCGCACAATATCTTCAGCAACAGCTGATGTGGTCGACTGGATATATGTGGAGGTCCGATCCAGTATGGACGGGCCTGCACTGGCTGCAAAAAGCTTCCTGCTGCGCTCGGATGGATACATTTCCGGAAACGATGGCTCGGAACAGACTTTTGAGCTGACGGTATCCTCTGAAGGGGACTATTATCTCATCGTTCGTCACCGCAATCACTGCACCGTAATGAGTGCCTCGGCGCTGTCACTTTCGAGTTCAGACACTGCAACCTATGCATTTGATACGGCTTCGACCCAATACTATCAATCGGGTGATGCCATCGAGGTGGAAACAGGAATCTGGGCACTCGTGGCCGGCGATATCAATCAGGACCAGCAGGTCACCACAGCTGACTATACGAAATATTATAACTCCAGTCACAACGACGACACAGGATATGTCGCTGCCGATCTGAATGGGGATGGCTCGGTAGACAGTTCTGATCTCGCCCTGTGGCATTCGCATGCACAGGATGCCAATGCATCGCGGGTTCCCTGACCCCATCCTGTTCGTTCACTGCGATCACACTTTAGGAATGGATTGAGACGATTATGATAAACAAACGAACACTCTGTTATGTACTCATTGCGTTGCTGTTGATTCCATTGGGACTTTTGGCCAAGAGCACACGCCCCGCGGACGAATCCAAACTGGCCGCTGCATTTCGTGTTTTATTGGAAACGGAACGGGTGGAACCCGCGATTCAGGCCGCTCTGCCTTCCATCCAGGCCATTGCGGAGACAGACCAGGGCGAATCCATCTATCCGGCTGTTATCTATACAGATGGAAGCGGAGACCTGAACCGCCCGGACCTGGGCGTGACCAGCAGTGGCTCCGGCTTTTCCGCCGCACGTATCACTCTCGATCAATTGTCCCTGCTATCCCAAATCGACGCTGTTGAATTCATTCATCCAGGCTATATTTATCACCCCATGAATGATGTGGCTGCCGGAATCTCCGGAGTAACCACATTGCGGACCGGACAGGTCAACCGGACGGGTTATGACGGGTCCAATGTACTGGTGTGTATCATCGACACGGGTATCGACTGGGATCATCTCGATTTTCGCGATCCGGATACTCCCCAGCAGAGCCGGATTCTCTATATCTGGGATCAGACGCTCACCCCCCAAGGTGCAGAGCAATCCCCCTCTGAAATCATTAATTCCTATGGGGTTGAATATACTCAAAGCGACATCGAAGATGAACTGGACGGGGCTCCGTCAGGTCTGGTCAGGACACTGGATACAAACGGGCACGGAACGCATGTGGCGGGAAGTGTGGCCGGAAACGGCGCGGCGTCACCGGATGGTCAAAAATACGCCGGCATGGCACCAGAGGCCGATATCCTGGTGGTGAAAGCCGGTAATGGTACCTTTTATACCTCCAATCTCATCGATGCTCTGGCCTGGGCTGAAGCCAAGGCTCAGGCACTGGGCATGCCCGTGGTGGTCAATATGAGCCTGGGTGGGATCAGCGGACCCAATGATGGCACCTCGGGGTATAGCCTGGCTGTCGATGACTTTTCCGGCGCCGGTCAGGTGGTGGTCTTGTCGGCAGGTAACAACGGATCCGATACTATCCATATCTCCGGCACTGTTGCCGCCAACAGCAGCACAACCATAGAATTTGAACTCAACTATGTGTCATCAACAGATGCCCAATCCGGTGCGTTTAACGATGATTTCCAGTTTGAACTGTGGGAGACGGGCGACGATGCCCTCACCAGCACTCTGACGTCACCCAATGGCTTTCAGGTCACTCTCAATGGAGAGGGAACCGATATGCAGGCCACCACCGACGGTACGCTCTACCTGGTCAATGAGAGCAGTGCCAGTATTGGTAACGGGGACCGATCCATATGGTTTCGGGTGTACGATAGCGATGCAAACTATCCCCCGAGAGAAACCCTCTGGACTCTGGAGTTGAGTAATCCCAACCCATTTCCGGTCCCCTATCATGGCTGGCTCACAGATGATGACATTGGAACCGGTCATTCGGTGTCGCTGGTGGACGGAGACTCTGACTATACACTGGGCAATACCGCCGATCGCGGTATCATCGTCGGCTCCTATGCGCATCGCTGGCGCTGGACATCCAATAAAGGAGACCATCTCAACTTACCCGGCACCGATCGTTCCGATGACCTTTCACTTTTCAGCAGCAAAGGACGGACACGTGACGAGCGGGATAAACCCGATATTGCGGCTCCCGGACAGTGGTTAACCTCATCCCTCTCGTCTGACAGTTCTCCGGATTCCAATACAATAGTTCCCAACGGATTCCACAGAGTCAACCAGGGCACCAGCATGTCCGCTCCTGTCGTCAGCGGTGCGGTATCATTGTTGTTGCAACAGAATCCTGCATTGACACCGGAAATGATTCTCTCTCTCTTTGAAGGGTCCGCCCGCATAGATACCTATACCGGTTCCCCCTGGAATCCCTACTGGGGATATGGCAAGCTGGATGTCTATCGCGCCATGGTGCTGGCCGTCAACCCGAATATGGCTTCCGATCAGGATATCCTCTCGACGGACGACTGGACATCCGGCACAACAGGGGTTAATGCCACCGATATCAGTTTTGCGGTCAAGGCCTCCGCCCCTTATAACGGTATTATCCATCACATTCTGTACCATCCCTATATGGATCTAAGCCTGGCACTCCCGCTTGAAGTTGAAATCTGGTCCGATGATGGAGGACAACCGGGTGTCCCCATCTCGCGAACGACACAGATCTCGCCGTCGTCTCTGATTCCATTCAGCTGGAATATTCTGACACTGGACACACCGGTCACGGTGTCCGGCGGGACCGACTATCATGTCGTGGTTCGCGGACCCTCCGGAACATTGTCCATCTGTACAGATCAATATGGAGCGGCTACAGGATCTCATTACAGTTTTGATTCAAGCAACTGGACCGCGTGGCCCAATCGATTTCGCATCCGACCGCTAATATCCCGGCATGGCGTTCAGGTTTCGCTGGATGCCCTGGCCGATGGCCTGTATCGATCCGCCAGCCACTCCATGACAGACTCGTTGTTCACACAGGATCTGATCCCCCTCCAATCACCCTATAGTGAAGACAGCCGCTCCGTCACTGACCTCCCGGAAGGGATTGTCGATTGGTTGCTGCTTCAACTGCACCATACTCCTGAAGGGGCTGCTGTCGCTTCGAAAAGCGTGTTCTGGGGGGCAGAGG
>CAYPUH010000240.1:4383-7299 GCA_964413725.1 uncultured Cytophagia bacterium | reverse complement strand
TAGCCACCCCAAGAGTAGCTCGTTGCCATTTGTCCATCTGATCCACTTCGGCAACAGAGATATTGAATTTATTCTGCAGTCGGCTCTTGATGCTGTTCAACACATATCGTTTCGACTTTAGAGACTGGCTCTCTGGTATCAACAGATCGAGCTGCAGCACAGCAACCAGCATAGATCAGACTCCGGTCAATAGGGACACTATTCCAGGGTTCTCTTGGTTTCTACCACCTTGTAGGCTTCGATGATGTCATTGACTTTGATATTGTCGAACCGTTCGACGCTGATACCACACTCGAACCCGGAATTGACTTCACGGACATCGTCCTTGAAGCGTTTCAGAGAGGACAGGGTGCCGTCGTGAATCAAGCGGTCATCCCGGTAGACTTTGATCTTGTCATTGCGGTTGATGCGTCCGGACAATATATAAGATCCGGCGACCATTCCCGCCTTGGGGACTTTGAAGACCTGCCGGACTTCGGCGCTGCCCACCAATTCCTCGCTGACCTCGGGAGCGAGAAAACCCTCGAGAGCCAATTTGATATCATTGAGGATATCATAGATCACCTCATACTGACGGATATCGACGTTTTCACGTTCTGCCAGTTCGCGGGCCTTGTTGGTCGGTCGCACATTGAATCCGATGATAATCGCGCCGGAAGCAGAAGCCAGCAGCACATCCGATTCGGAAATGGCACCCACCCCTCGGTGAATCACGTTGACCGCGACTTCATCGGTGGCCAGTTTTCCCAGCGAATCGATGATGGCCTGGATAGAACCATCCACATCAGCCTTGACCACCACATCCAACTGTTGCACCTGACCCTGCTGGATCTGCTTGGAGATCTCGTCCAGGGTACGAGGTCGGTTGTGCCAGTGTTCGTGTTCACGCTGCAGCTGTTGTCGTTTCTGACTGATATCCTTGGTATCCCGTTCCGATTCGAGCACGATAAACGAATCACCGGCCTGGGGCAATCCGTCGAATCCGAGCACCTGCACCGGTGTGGACGGTCCGGCTTCTTTGACGCGACGGCTGCGTTCGTCCAGCATAGAACGAACTTTACCTGAATGGGCTCCGGCCACAAAGGGATCGCCCACCGTCAGCTTGCCATTCTGGACCAGCACCGTGGCCACCGGACCTTTACCCCGGTCCAGCTTGGATTCGATAATCACACCGCGGGCCTTGCGGTCCGCATTGGCTCTTTTATCCTGCAGTTCGGCTTCCAGGAGGATGGATTCCAGCAACTGCTCCACATTCTGACCGGTCTTGGCGGAAATCTCCACATCCTGATATTTTCCACCCCATTTCTCCACCAGAATATTCTGTTCGGCCAGTTGTTGCCGTATCTGATCGGGATTGGCTCCCGGTTTGTCTACTTTATTGATGGCCACCACAATCGGGACACCGGCAGCTCGCGCGTGACTGATGGCTTCTATGGTCTGCGGCATCACATTGTCATCCGCCGCCACCACCAAGACGACGATATCGGTGGCCTGGGCGCCGCGCGCTCGCATGGCGGTAAAGGCCTCGTGACCCGGTGTATCGAGAAAGGTGATCTCTTTGCTGTCCGCGACAATCACCTCATACGCTCCGATGTGCTGGGTGATGCCACCGGCTTCACCGCCGATGATGTTACTCTTGCGGATATAGTCGAGCAGGGAGGTTTTTCCGTGATCCACATGACCCATGATCGTGACCACTGGCGCTCTGGGCGTCAGATTTTCTTCCGCATCGGGTTCTTCCAGCTCTTCCAGAGTATCCTCGGCAAATTCGGCCAAAGCCTCCACCTCGTATCCGTATTCAGATGCCAGCAGAGTGATCGTCTCCATGTCGAGCCGCTGGTTGATGGTGACCATCATACCCAACTCCATACACTTTTTGATCAGCTCGGTGGAATCCACATCCATCAGGTTGCCCAGATCCCCCAGAGACATAAATTCACTGACGCGAATCAGAGGAGCTTCTTCATCTGCTTCTGTCTCGGCTGTGGCCGCGGTTCGCCGTTTACGGCGTTTGGTCTTGCCGCTCTCATCGATGGTTGAAAGGGTCTGACGGATATTGTCCTGAATCTCCTGCTCGTCGAACACGGGTCGGCGTTTCTTCTTGCGGCGTTTTTTATCTTTTTTCTTTTCAGGCGTGGCTGCCGGTTTTCCAGCCGCTTCCTGAGGCTTATCTTCGCCTTTGCGCCGTTTTTTGTGTCGTTTGTTCTTGTCTTCTGCCGGCTTTTCAGTGGTAGGCTGTTTTCCCTTTGCAGTCGCGGGTTTTTCAGCCGCTTTGGACTTTTCTTCTGAAGGCTTTTCCTCGCGATGCTTCTTCCCCGTGGCCTCGGGTGGAATCTCCACAACCTTGAGCTTGCGCTTCGGTCGCCTGTGTTTCTCCTTGGCAGGTGGCGCTTCCTCTGCAGCCGAGGCCTCTTTCGCCTTTTGCTCTTCCGCCTTTTTGGCAGCCTCTTCCTGTTCCGTCTTGAGACGTTCTTCTTCCTCAAGACGTTGCTTTTTCATTTTAGGAATTTCTTTTGCGAGATCCGTTGCCGCCTGAATCCTACGCTCTATTTCCTTGCGCGCTTCTTCCCGTTTCTCCTGCTCATGTACCTGACGATCGCGAAGTCGTCGGCGGAATTCATGTTCGGCATCCGGTTCCTCTGTCAATGTCGGGGTCGTGCCATACTTTTCCATGACCCTGGCATACGCCTCCTCTGACAACTGACTCATGTGGTTGCGGATATCGAAATTCAATTTGCGCAGGTATTCCACCAGCGCTTCGTTGGAAATATTGAATTCTCGTGCGACTTGAAAAACCCGTTTTTTAACAGCCAAAGTGCACTACTCCCTAGAGATTATCAAAACATTTTATTCGTTTTGAGACTCTACAGTCTGTTTGATCTTCTGGGCGGTCTTTTCACCCACCCCGGGTAGAAC
>CAYPUH010000240.1:0-4373 GCA_964413725.1 uncultured Cytophagia bacterium | reverse complement strand
ACCCCGGGCAGATCGGTCAATTCTTCTACCTCTGCGTCCAGAATATCCCGGACCGTCTCGTATCCTCCCTTGATGAGAATCGTCTTCATGCGGTCGGAGAACTCTTCCAGGTCCAGTATGGACATATCTTCTTGCTGCTCTGCCGCCATCATTTCCTGATACTCGTCTTCGCGCACCGTCTGGATTTCATACTCGGTGAGCTTGGATGCCAATCGGCGATTCTGTCCGCCCTTGCCGATGGCAAGAGAAATCTGATCGTCGTCCAGTACAGCAATCACCTGTTTGGCCTCTTCATCGATGGCAATACGTTTGGGCTTTGCCGGTGAAAGAGACCGGGTGATAAATATCTCCGGTTCCGAACTCCAGTTGATGATATCGATCTTTTCGTTGTTCAGCTCTTTGACAATCGCCTGAATTCGCATGCCTTTCATTCCCACACAGGCACCCACCGCGTCGATGCGCTTGTCGTTGGAATAGACGGCGATTTTGGTACGCTCTCCGGCTTCCCGGGCAATGGCCCGAATCTCGATAATACCGTCATAAATCTCAGGCACCTCCAGTTCAAACAGACGCGTCAGAAAAAGGGATGAACCGCGAGACACGATGATCTCCGGCCCCCGGGTGGAACGTCGCACCTCTTTGATCACCGCCCGGACATGATCGCCCCGTCGATAGCGCTCGCTGGGAATCTGTTCGGATTTCGGCAGGGTCACCTCAGTACGATCGACATTGAGATAGATCTCATCTCGGTTGATCTGCCGGATATCTCCACTGATAATTTCGCCGGTCCGGGTCTTGTATTCCTCATAAACCAGCGTTTTTTCAATTTCTTTAATCTTTTGATTGAGATTTTGTTTCGCCGAGACGATCAGACGACGTCCAAAAGTAGAGGGATCGACGATCTCCAAAAATTCATCGCCCAATTCCAGGTCCGGTTCCGCCTCCCGGGCCTGCTCCAGGGTGATCTCGGTCACCTCGTCCTGAACATCCTCCACAATCGTCTTGTACTGGTAAATCTCTATTTCCCCCTTGTCCATGTTTACAAAAATATCAAAATTGTCAGAGGTCCCATATTTCTTTTTAATCATCGAATAAAAGATATCCTGGATGATACCAGACAATACCTCTTTGTCGATATTTTTTTCTTTGGTCAACAGACTGAATGCCTCGACAATCTCGCTTTTCATGGTATAAACCTATCCACAAATTATTTAAACTCTACAATTATCTTTGCTTTGACAATACTGGAAAGATACAACAACAATTCACGTCCATCGACCCGGAGGTATAGTTTGTCGTCTTTGGCCGCGAGAATACGTCCTTCATACTCTTTGATCTCGTCGTCGTGTCGATACGAGACCCATACTTTATGGTTCTTTTGACGATTAAAATCCTGAGCGGTTTTCAGGGGACGGTACACACCCGGTGATGAGACTTCGAGCACATACCGGCTGGGAATCAGATCCTTGCGGTCCATATAATCTGAAATGGCCCGACTGGCTTGGGAGCACCGGTCTATACTGATCCCCCCCGGTTCATCGACAAAAATCCTGAGAATGGTGTTGTTTGTCTTGCCCAGGACTTCCATGTCCACCAGTTCAATGTTCAAAGGCTCGAGAGCGTGTTCCACCAGGGTTCGCAATTCCTGGTTGTCAATCATACACCATTACCCCAACTCTTTATGATACGTCTTTTCATACAACAAGATGATTCATGCAGCTGTGCGATCGTTACGCCGGGATAGTCTCCCCCGTCACCGATCATTACCCGTGCCTGTTTTAGGTAATAACACACCTGCTTATCAAAACAAGAACCGCTCATATTCGATTTCGGACAACAAAAAAGTGGGCTTTTTAGGCCCACTTGTCTTTGAATATAAAACATTAATTTCAGGAATGCAAGAACTTTTTAAATCATATGAAGATAGCCTGCATTTCCGGTCGTTGGTCAGTCTGCGGTTTCGAGCATCTGCAACAGCATCTCTGCATCCTTGACCTCTTGGGATGTTTCATAGTCGCTGATAATCTTTTGACAAAGGGCTTTTGCAGTTTCTGTCTCTCCCGCCTGTCTGTAGGCCTGAGCAGCCTCGAGATAATATGCGGGAACAAATACCGTGTCCGGATACTTTTTGGCGCCTTTTTCATAGAGCCGGGCAGCTTCTGCCCACCGGTCTTGAGCCTCGGCACAGGCAGCCAGCCCTCCCCAAGCCGCCGCGACGAGATGCGGCATGTCGTCATACAATGAGATAAATTCATCATACTCTACTTCTGCCTTTTGATAGTCTCCGGTATTGAAATAGGATTGCGCCAGGTAAAAGCGCGCTAATTTTCCATACCGGGTGCCACTGTAATCAGAGACCAGCTCTTCAAAGACCTCGATGGAATTGCCAAAATTGCCCCGCTCAAACACTTGACGTGCTTTGTAAAATTTTAAGCTGGATTCCTCAGTGGCCTGAGCCGAGGATCGGTTCAGATAATAAAACGCCGCGATCAAGACGATCAGTCCCAGCGTCACACCGTAAATGAGCATTCGATGGGTCTCAAAAAAATTTGACGCCTGATAATAAAAAGTAACCAGTTTGTCTTCTTTGAGCTCTTTCTTGGTCAGTCGTTTTTTCGGTTTCAGCATGGTAGACCTGTTTGTTTTACCTGTGGATTCACTCGTCAATAGAGTTTACATGTTTTTGCTGAAAAACAACGTTTTTACAGAACAAAAATATACAACCTAAACGATATAAAAGCAAGGATAATATTTCTTCCCGCCATGTCCGTACCGCCATCCAGGAATACGATTCACACCTTGCACAGGGAATTCACCCGGTCAGTCCCAAAAGATCTGCCAAACCACTCCGGGTGCGCAACCGGACACGATTATACCGGAGGTCTGGCCTCACGGGCGGAAACGGTGACGATCTCATAGGAATGACAGGAAAGACCGGCAACAAACATGATGAGCAGAACAAACAGGGAGAGTTTGCCGTATGCAGAGTCCAGAATGCCCAGCCATGCAAAAAAGTCGATAAACAACGGCATAGACAAAAACCCGATGAGAACGGCCAGAGTGGTGCTGAACAGCAATTTACTCTTGTTTTCCACACCGCCGGCAAAATATGCAATCACAAAAACGAGAATCCCGAGTATCAGGGCCACGATGGAGACAGTGGAATGAAACTCCGGCCACCATAAAAGGTCCTGGCTCGTCTGGGTGGCCATAACGGTATCAGCTTGTGTCGGTGTCATGGGCCCTTCTCCTGTCATTAGGGTGATAATCTCTGCCAGCAGTCCTGAACCCCGTGGCAGATCCGGCTTTATGATCCGGAATAAACGGTTAGCTTGTGCCTGCACATGGTGATCTTGATCGACGGCTCATTCCAGGTATAGAGTTCACCTTCCATTTGAAACGTCATCTTTTGCTCTGCTCTCAAGGTCAGCTCCTGGCATCGAAACACATCAAGATCGCTCATGGTTTTATGACGTCCCAGCAAAACGTTGAGGAAAACCGGTATTCGTTTCACGGGAGACAATGCCGGAATGACAACCACATCGAGATGCCCATCTGTGGCATCAGCTCCCGGCGCAATATGAAAACCTCCTCCATAATGATGGCCGTTGGCAATGACAAACATTAGAACCCGGACACGATGATTATAGTCCTGGCTTTGTATCATGATCTCCTGACCTTTGTACTGAAACAGTGATTTGATGACGATCATCAGATACCGCAAATAGGTATGACGCCGGCTGCTCTTTTTGATGGTCTTGACCACATGCACATCGAATCCAATTCCCGCGGCGTTGACGAAATATCGGCCTCCCAATTGAACCACATCGACAGCTTTCACATTCCCCGAGGCAATCACATCAACCGCCCCAGGAATATCAGGAGGGATGCCCACACTTTTGATAAAATCATTACAGGTGCCGATGGGAATGACTCCCAGTTGCACAGAGCCATCCAGCGGCAACAATCCATTGACCACCTCGTTCACAGTGCCATCACCGCCAGCCACCACGATACGTGTAAAACCCTGATTCACAGCCCGGCGGGCCAGTTCCCGGGCATGATCCGGCCGTTGGGTACACTCCAGCTGAACCGGCAACCCACGATTCTTAAGATGCTCCAAAATGTCTTCCCTCATACGCGCAGCGCGTCCTCTGGAAGCACTCGGATTATAGATGAGTTTGATCTGCTTCACGTTCGTTCTTCCACATCTCCATATGACCGTTAAGATCCGTTTCTGAAGCATCCGTTTTGACGAATATCGACGACCCAATCTATCGACTCGTGAGCATAAAAGTAGCCAAATCGATCAGAAATTGCAAGCAATTCCAACACCATCCTCTACCAGTTTTCACCACCGACGACCACAGACC
>CAYPUH010000239.1:0-7325 GCA_964413725.1 uncultured Cytophagia bacterium | reverse complement strand
TCCTGAATCTGACCGATGCATCCTACCAGGTGATCGAACGCTCTCCCCTTCCCGGAAGACAATTTCAGCTGCGAATACAGTTCAACTGGCCACCCGGTCAATCCGGTCGCTGAATTGTCCGCTGAATACGATGCTGCATTCCTAAAATTGAAACAGAATGTGTCGCCCCTGTGTCTCCGCATGTGCTGTGCAGCTCGATCTTTCATCTTGCCGACCGACTCGCGGAAACGATTTCTGTCCGGGTAGTGCGGATCTGTACACCAACACAGGAGCGACTCGACGAGGCTCAAGTGGTTGTTAATTTGACGATTGGAGGAATATTCGATGAAACGATTGTTACTCATAGTGGTATTGTTGTTTGTGGTTAGGGGATTTGCTCGGGATATTCCCCGTACGCTGTATGTGGAAAACAGCACCGCCCGTACGCTCAGCGCGATACCGTTGAACGATCAGGTTGTTCAGAATGATGTCACCGAATTGGGTCTCTATCCCAATGAGGTGATGACGTATCATGACCGTGTCTATGTTCTTTGCAGCGGGACCGCGGAGATCATGGAAATCGATCCGTCCGACCACTCGGTCCGGCGTCGAATTGCATTGCCCGAAGGTTCCAATCCCTACGACATGGCGGTGGTGGGAGCCAATCGTCTGTACGTCTCGCTGCTGCTGTCAAACACCGTCGCTGTCGTCGACCTGGAAAGCGGTATCGTCACCAAAGAGATTGAGGTGGGAATCGGACCCGAGGGATTGTTGGTGGATAATACCACGGCGTTCGTGACCAACACGGCGCTGGAGGGATGGAGTCAGTATGGTCAGGGAACGGTTTCGATTATCGATATCAGAACCGATTCGGTAACCCACACCGTGCCGGTAGCGACCAATCCTCAGGCTATCGTCAAGGCACCTGATTTCAATTATTATGTCGTGTGTTCCGGCGATTACAGCTCCGAATCGGGCCGGTTGGTTGCCCTGAGTCTGTACGATGCCACCTGGGCTTACAATCCCTCGGCTGTGGATACCTTTGAGGTGGGCGGAACACCGGGTGACCTCGTCAGTCTGCCCGGCGGAGATATCTATATGACCGACTGGGGCGATAATCAAAACGGGTTCGTCTATCGCTTCAATGTCTTTACCCGGACCTTTGCGGCTGACCGGAATCAACCCATTCGGGTGGCCAAAGGAGCCAGTCGGTTGCTGTATGACTCCGACGCCGACGATCTGTATGTCAGTACGTTTACCCAGGGAGCTGTGCATCGGCTCGATCCGTCCAGCGGTACGATCGAGGAGACGTTTCCCTGTAATGATGGCGCCCAGGCCATGGCCATTCTCGAGGCCGTACCCGAGACCGATCCGTGGGCTGATGCCGTGGTTGCGTTTGACGCCGGTGATCCCTGGTCCGGTGCCGGAGCTGCGTTTTTCCCGGATAACGTTCTGGGTCCGCCCACCCCGGATCCCGCTGTTTCATCTACCAATCCGGCCTACAGATCACAGGATGTATTGTCACTGGGCTATGGCGGATCGATCACCCTGGCGTTTACCAACAATGTGGTGGTGGATGGGGAGGGAGCTGACTTTATTGTATTCGAAAACGTGTTTATTCCCTTTGGTTCCACCGTACCGCTTCGGGAACCGGCGATCGTATCGGTAAGTCAGGACGGTGAAACCTGGCATACTTTTGACTATGATACCACCACCTTTGCGGGGCTGGCCGGGGTGAATCCGGTCGAGAGCACGATGAATCCAACCCATCCCGATTCGGCAGGAGCGGATGCGTTTGATCTGAATGACCTGGGACTTGGGTGGATCCGCTACGTCCGGTTGGAAGATACGGGTGATCAATGGAAATCCGGAAATACCACCATTGATTTTGATCTGGATGCCGTGGTGGCCGTTCACAGTGAAAAGACGGCGCCCACTGTTGTCGCCGACCGCTCCGGAGCCCATCCCTCGGGCTTTACGTTGTCGGCTGCCTATCCCAATCCATTCAATCCCTTTACAGCACTTGGTCTTACCCTCGAACGGGATGCCCGCGTTCACATTGCTGTTTTTGATATCACCGGAGCCCGCGTGAGAACCCTTGTGCACGGTCAGCTGACGTCCGGACGCCACCAGGTGCGCTGGGATGGTCGGAATGATCGACAGCAACGGGTCGCCAGCGGTGTCTATCTGATCCGTATGCAAACAGCAACCAGCCAACACGTGCGTCGCGTTACTCTGATCAAATGACAAAGCAGGGCTGCCTTCCGGACAGCCCTTTTCCGCTTGCTTTTACGGGTGAGATTTGCTAAACTTTTGTTTCGGATTTTTGGCTGGAGCCATCTTGTTTGTTTTGAACATGAACGGTATGAATTGAGAGGATACCTTGTGATCACCCGAATTGAGCTGGCCCTCCGGGAGGGCTATTATGATGCAGATGCCGAAGGAATCAAGCAGGCGGCGCGTGATCTGGATATCACGGGAGTGGATCATGTCGACTATTTTCGTGTTTTTTATCTCAGCGGAGAATTGAGCGATGCGGAAAAAAATCGGATTGCTGATGACCTGCTGGCCGATGGTGTCACCGATGATGTGGCTATCGATACCCCTCTGACCCATGACCCGACAGGAGATGCCTGGTCTGTGGAGATCACCCTGAACCGCGGCGTTACGGATATGGTGGCGCAAACCACGGAAAAGGGAGTGAGAGATCTTGGTATCGACTCTGTTGAGAATATCAAAACGGCGCGACGGTATGAAATATACGGCAAGCTGAGCGAGTCCGACCGGGACCTGTTGGTGCAAAAGGTTCTGATGAACAAGGTGATCGAACACGTCAAACAACCGAACGAGACCTTGTTTTTTCCCGCTCATGAACCTCCCTTTGAACGCATCGATATCCCCCTGCGCAAGGCTGATGACGATGAGTTGCGTCGCATCAGTGAGGAACGGGATCTGTTTTTGAATGTGGAAGAGATGAGAACCATCCGGGACTATTTCGACACTACTGAACAGCGAGAGCCCACCGACATCGAGCTGGAGATGATCGCACAGACCTGGTCCGAACACTGTAGTCACAAATCTCTCACCGGACGCATCGAATACAAGGGGCGTGTCATCGACAACCTGTTAAAGCAGACCGTCTTTCGGGTGACCCGGGAGCTGGATAAGCCGTGGTGTGTCTCGGTGTTCAAGGACAATGCCGGTGTGATCGAATTTGATGACGAGTATCACATCTGTTTCAAAGTCGAAACTCACAACCATCCGTCTGCCATGGAACCGTATGGCGGAGCCAATACGGGGATTGGCGGTGTGATTCGGGATCCTCTGGGCACGGGACTGGGGGCGAGGCCGGTGGCCAATACCGATGTGTTCTGTTTTGGTCCGGTGGATTGGCCGCATCAACGGCTTCCCAAGGGAACCCTTCATCCTAAGCGGGTGATGCAGGGTGTGGTGGCCGGGGTTCGGGATTACGGCAATCGCATGGGCATCCCCACCATCAATGGCTCGATATATTTTGACGAGCGGTATTTGGGTAATCCATTGGTCTATTGTGGCAATGTGGGCATATTACCGGTGGACAAGGTGGAAAAAGAAATCGTTCCCGGCGATCTTGTTCTGGTCGTGGGGGGACGGACCGGGCGCGATGGCATTCACGGTGCCACAGCGTCTTCCGGTGAACTGCATCACGAAAGTGAGGGGACCTGGAGCAACGCAGTACAGATCGGTAATCCCATTGTCGAGAAAAAACTGGTGGATACCCTGATACAGGCCCGGGATCGGGGTCTCTACCGGGCCATCACCGACTGCGGCGCCGGCGGTCTGTCGTCTGCAGTGGGTGAGCTTGCCGAGACCAGCGGGGCGGTGGTGGATCTGGAACAGGTGCCGTTGAAATACCAGGGTCTGACCTATATGGAAACGTGGATTTCAGAGGCACAGGAGCGCATGGTTATCTTTGTGCCTCCGGATAAGGTGGATGAGATCCAGATGCTGTTTAAAGCCGAGGATGTGGAAGCGACAGTGATCGGGCATCTGACAGATGACCGGCGGATGCATTTGCGATATCAGGGGCACACGGTGGGACAGCTGGATATGGGTTTTCTGCATGATGGCATGCCCAAACCCGCGCGCAAGGCTGAATACACGCCCGTTTTCACCCAACAGGTGACGGCAAAACCAACGTCTTCCGCGGGTGAGATGCTGCACCGGATTCTCGCTGCTCCCAATGTATGCAGCAAGGAATGGGTCATCCGGCAGTACGATCATGAGGTGCAGGCTGGTAGCAGCGTCAAGCCTCTGGTGGGTGTGGATAACGATGGACCGGGAGATGCGTCCGTGGTCCGGCCCCGCCTGGATTCTTACAGAGGGGTGGTGTTGGCAAACGGTCTCAATCCCAAATATGGCCTGATAGATCCCTATGCTATGGCCGCCTCGGCAATCGACGAAGCCGTCCGAAATATCCTGGCGGTAGGCGGACGGTTTGACCGTATCGCATTGCTCGACAATTTTTGCTGGGGCAATACAAACAAACCGGACCGCATGGGTAGTCTGGTACAGGCTGCCGATGCGTGTTATGATATTGCCAAGATCTATGAAACTCCCTTTATTTCGGGAAAAGACAGTCTGAATAACGAGTTTCAAACCGATGAGGGCGACACCATCTCCATTCCCCCAACCTTGTTGATTTCAGCCATCACCCTGATAGATGACGTGCGATCAGCCGTCACTATGGATCTCAAGACGCCCGGAAACAGTCTTTATGTGATAGGAGAAACGCGGCGGGAGCTGGGGGGGTCTCACTATTACGAGGCTTTGGGAGTCGAATCCGCAGATGTACCACAGGTATATGCCGAGGACGCCCGACGGCTCTATATTAAACTGGGTGAGGCCATGGCTGTGGGGTGGATACGCGCTTGTCATGACTGTTCTGAAGGTGGACTGGCGGTCACGCTGGCAGAAATGGCTTTTGCTGGCGGATGGGGTGCTAAAGTCGATTTGTCAGCTGTGCCACGGACCCCGGATGTGGATCGGGATGATCTGATCCTGTTTTCAGAATCCAACTCACGTCTGGTGTTGGAAGTGGAAGACAAAAATTGCTATCATTTGGAGCGGCTTTTCGACGATCTCCCCTGCGCTTCAATCGGCCACGTCACATCTCAGGATCAACTCCTCTGCCGAGGCCTGGACGGCAGCGCGGTCGTCGATGAAACCATCAAATCCCTGAAACACTCCTGGCAACAAACCCTTGGATGGACCTAATGAATCCTCGAGTACTGGTGCTCCGCGCAGCGGGGTCGAATTGCGATCAGGAAACCCGATACAGTTTTCAACAGGTTGGTGCAGACGCGGATCTGGCTCATATCAATCGCTTGCTCTCCGGTGAGGTGAAAATCAATGACTATCAGATTCTCGCTATCCCCGGTGGATTTACTTACGGTGATGATATCTCGGCGGGTCGAGTGCTGGCCAACCAACTGCGAACACAGCTGGCCGACATGCTGGTAGAGTTTTACCTGGCTGACAAGCTGATTATCGGCATCTGTAATGGTTTTCAGGTGTTGGTCAAGGCTGGTATGTTACCCACAGTCGATCCCGCAGCTCCGCAGACCGTTACGCTAACTCACAACGATTCCGGGAAATTCGAAGATCGATGGACGCATCTGAAGGTGAACGACAGTGTCTGTGTGTTCACTCAGGGCATGCAGACACCGGTTCTGTTTCCTGTGGCCCATGCAGAAGGTAAAGTCGCGGTAGGTGACAACAGTGTGCTCCAGACGTTGTGGATGAACAAACAGATCGTTTTCCAATATGTGGGTCGTGATGGTGGCTCCCCTCAGTATCCCGATAATCCCAATGGTGCCATAGACGATATTGCCGGCTTGTGCGATCCCTCCGGACGCGTTCTGGGGCTCATGCCTCATCCTGAACGTCATTTCGATCCCACCCATCATCCACAATGGACCCGACATGGTCTGGCTGCTGAAGGGGACGGCGTTGCCGTGTTTCGGAATGCTGTACGGTACTTTGAATGAATTTATTGCATGTCCGTTGCGGAGATCCTCGAGGGCTGTCGCAGATCTACTGATAAAAAATGGCCGTCGCCACACAGGTACGATAAACCTGTGCAGTCAGATCAATTCCGATTTATCAGAATAATTATAGGGTCGGTATTGTTACGGTTGTTGAGCGTGAAACGTGTTTCGAAAAGAAATTCGCACCGCATGTAACACAGGACGCTGTTATGACCGAAGATATTGGACCCATTCTGAAAAACTGGAAGTATGTTGTCAATGACATCAACGTACGTATGATTGATGGTGTTGATGGCCAGCCCAAAGTGCAAATGCGGCTTGACCTCGGTATGCTCCAGATGGAACTGGATGGACGGCCGGATGGGATGCGACCGAATCAGTCCGACACCTATCTTTCATTTTTCCAACAAGAACAGCAGACAGCAGAACTCCGAGGGGAGGGGAACGTATTCAAGCTGTCCCCCATGGATTGTCTAAAGCTGCAACAAGAGTCCATCCAGTACTACCATCGTTATCTGGCCTTGATGAAACTCAAGGATTATACCCGTGTGGTCAGGGATACCGAGCACAATCTGGAAGTGTTTGATTTTGTGAATCATTATGCGGAAGATGAAGAGATCAAATGGTCTTTTGAGCAATACCGCTCCTATGTCCTGATGATGAGTACCCGGGCACGGGCGGCGATCAGTCTAGATAATCATAATTATGACGAGGCCCTGGCGCTTATCGAGCAAGGTGTCGAACGGATCAATGCCTTTTATGATCAAAACGAAAAGTCGGAAAAGGAGCGTGGCGTCGAACTGGAATTTCTGAAGCAATGGGCCGACGATATCCGCAAACAGCGTCCAGTCTCACCTGAAGAAAAATTAAAAAAAGAGTTAAAAAAAGCCATCGAGAACGAAGAGTATGAGCGCGCCGCTCAGATTCGGGATGAAATCAAGGTTCTGCATGGCGAATACCCGAATCGGGAACAACGAATGTGAGTTCCTGAAAGGGGAAAACAGTGATGTGCTGATGCAGGTTACCACCGAACGTAACGATCATAATGATAGAGTCAATGGTTTCAAATTCGTTTTTGATCGACACCGCACGAAAGATATGTCAGGTTGTGGATCGTATTGAGGCATGTGATCAATTTTCCGTCTAACGACGAGATACGACTGAGGAGGATTATATGTTAAACGGTTTTCGAGTGGCGGTTTTGGTTGGGCCCGGGTACCATCATGAAGAAGCGACGAGTCCCAAAACCTTTTTAAGCGATCGAAACGCGGTTATCGATTTTGTCGGATTGGACATGTCCGAGATACCGGATAAAAG
>CAYPUH010000238.1:2264-7335 GCA_964413725.1 uncultured Cytophagia bacterium | reverse complement strand
ACGTCACATTTCCCATGCTGAATCCCACCATTCTGTTGGTGATGATCCTGTCGACCATTGGTGGATTCAGTCTGTTCATCGAACCCTATATCATGACCGGCGGAGGCCCGATGAACCGAACCCTGTCCGCCATGTTGTATATATACAAACAGGCCTTTTATTTTAATCGAATGGGCTATGCGGCCACACTGGGATTCTTTTTTGCACTTATCGTGCTGAGTGTGGTCCTGGTCCAGCGTAAAGTTGTTGAACAGGAACCGGAATGAAATCAAAAATCATACAGTACAGTTTCCTGAGCCTGGGTGCCGTGGTGTTTCTCTATCCGTTTGTCTGGATGGTGATGGCCACCTTTAAGCCCGAAATGGAAATCACGGAATTCGGACTCTTTCCCTCCCGTCTGACCCTGGAAAGCTATCGTCAGGTATTTCTCAAAATTCCGCTGTTCAGATCGTTCCTGAACAGTATTTTTGTCTCTTCGGCGATCACGGCGTCGGTTTTGGTCTTTAGTTCCATGGTCGGATACGCACTGTCGCGGCTGAGATTCAGGGGCCGGCACCTGATGTTCGCCATCATCCTTTTGACCATGATGATCCCCTTTCAACTGACAATGATTCCACTCTATGTGTTGATGGTCAAACTGCATTGGACAGACACCTATTTCGCACTGATCGTCCCCGCCATGATGAATGGTTTTGGTATCCTGCTCTTTAGACAATTTTTCCATTCCATACCCCAGGCTCTGATCGATGCTGCCCGGGTAGATGGCCTCAATGATTTTCAAATTTTGTTCAAAATTGTGTGGCCGTTATCAAAACCGATTCTCATTACCGTGGGGATCATCACCTTTATGAACACATGGAACGAAGTTCTCTGGCCGCTGATCGTCATCCGAGATCAAAGTCTGATGGTCATGCCCCAGATGGTGACTCTGTTTGCGGTGGGAGGTATGGCTGAAGCGCAGATGGGTGTGAAACTGGCATCCGCCCTTCTGATGGCACTGCCGGTGATTATCGCCTATGTGTTTTTTCAGCGATATTTTATCGAAAGTATGGCCAGTTCAGGATTGAAAGGATAACTCATGAGTCCAAACACCAGAGACGCTGTTTTTTATATCCTCCTGCTCGCTCTGTGCGGATGTTCACCTGCGCCCGAACCGATCCTCAATGTCGCTCACCTGGATCATCTTTGTGAGACCAGAGTGGTACAGGGAGACACATGCACGATCGTGCATATCTACAGCAACGCACCCCATTACGAACCGGCGGATGCACCCGGTGAGGGCATCGCCTGTGTCGATGACGTGGCTCGGGCCATCGTCTTTTATATCCGGGCGCAGGAAGAGGGACAGATTCAGGGTTACGATGCACGGATCCGGGGGCTGTTGCGATTTGTATTGCGGATGCAACAGCCGGATGGCACCTTTGTCAATTTTATCCGCTCGGATGGATCTCTCAACACCACAGGTGAAACCAGTAAAGCGTCTTTTTCCTTTTGGGCGGCAAGAGGATACTGGGCACTCGGATGTGCGTACCGGTATTACACCGTGCGGGATTCCTTGTATGCCCGGCGATTGAGAGAAGCATTTCGCAGGCTTTACATCCCGCTTTCAGAACTCGAAAAACAGGCAGGCCGGTTTGAGACGGTCGACTCGTTTATCGTACCCGCATGGTTGGTGAACGGCTATGCCGCGGATGCGACATCAGAGCTGTTACTGGGCATTGCCGATTATCTGAGTGTCGAGCCCGATCCGGTGTTGCTGCAGCATGCACAGCGACTCATGGAGGGCATTCTGCACATGCGTTTCGACGATCCGGACTGGCTGGCGGGGGCGTTTTCTCCGTGGCCCGGATACTGGCACAGCTGGGGCAACGCGCAGATTCAGGCTCTGGCCAGGATGTATCCGTATCTAAAACATGAGGACCTGCTCACAGCAGCGGAAACCGCAGCACAATCTTGGCGGAGTCGACTGGTTCTGATCGATCCCGTGCATGCCTACGCGATCCGTAAAGATAAACTTGACCCATTTCCGCAAATTGCCTATGATATCCGAACAACCGCTCTGGGATTTCTGGATCTCTATCATGTGACAGGCAATACAGACTATGCCATCCTGGCCGGACTGTCTGCATCTTGGTTTCTGGGTAACAACCGTGCTCGTACCGGGATGTACGACCGCAAGACCGGTCGCTGCTATGACGGTCTGGATAGTACCGGCATCAATACCAACAGCGGTGCGGAATCCACGATCGAGGCCCTCTATACTCTTTTGGAAATTCAAACCGTCCCGGAAGCGGCCAGATGGCTCAAGGCTCAAAAAAGCACCGCTGTCACCGTAAATCAGATCACCCAAACTCGGGATATCGCAGTGAGATTTGAAACACACAATGATGGGATCGAGATTCTGTGGTCCTCCAGCACACGATCCATAACCATCCGGAAACAATAATCCGTCAGGGGATTGCTGAATATCATGAATCTCAACATACCGCCACGAACACCCTCTCCGACAGCGTCGGGATGGCTGGTTGCCGGGCTCGTTGCCCTTTTAACGATCACCTGTCAGCAAACACCGCAACACGGGGATCCCGTGCTGGCACGTGTGGGCACTCGGGAAATCAGTCGGGATCAATTCATCCAAAGAGCAGAGTGGTCTCTCCCACCTCGCGATCCGGATCGCACGAACTCAAGACGACACCAACTCCTGGAACGTTTTGTGCTGGAAAAGCAGCTGGCACAGGAAGGCGAGAGGATGGGAATCCACCGACACCACCATCTTCAGGAGCTTTTCAAATTCAGTGAAGATCTGGCTCTGGCCAGGGCATTGTATCAGGTTGAAATCCGGGACAAACTATCCATATCCGAAACACAGATCGAACAGGCTCTGGAGTGGACTCAACATCCGAGAACCATTGCCTATGTCCTGGCCGATGAGTCGGAGGAGGCAGAAACGTTGCATAACCTGTGGTTATCCGGAGCCTCTCTGAAACAGGTAATACGGCAGGTTCATCCGGGGATCCGGGATTCTCTGTCAGGGTATCGAAAGATGGTATGGGGAGAGAGTGAACCCGCCGTGGAAAAAGCTGTCTTTACACTGCCCCCCGGTCAGCTTTCAGGTGTCATACCGGTTCGGCAAGGCTATATCATCCTTCGCGTAGACACGGTTCATCACCAGCCCATATTAAGTGAATCGGATCTTCAGAACAATCGCCGGTGGATCAAAAAAATACTGATGCGTCGAGCGGAAAGGGACGCGAGTGCCCGGTTCGTTAATCAGACGATGACGTCGTTCAATGTCCGGTTTAACGATGCACGGGTTCAACACGTAATCGACTATTGGGTTCGCGAGGCGACGAAAGAGGTATCCGGGGAGTATATAGAGCCCAGGCCATTGGGAGAAGATATTACAGAGACAACATTGGTTTCCATGCAGAACCTGTTGCAGGAGCCTTTTGTGCGCTTTAACGGCGGACACTGGACATTGGAGGACATGCTGACCAAGTGGCGGGCATTTCATCTTCCGGTGGACGTCAATTCACCGGACCGTGCCCGAACGTCAATGGCAAGAAACTGGAGTCTGATCGTGCGGGATGCCCTGCTGGCACGAAAAGCCAGAGAACGGGGATTATGTGATGAACAGACTGTAAAGGCCGATTGTGAACTGTGGCAGGACTATTACCTGGGGGTAGCTGTTCTCGATTCACTACAATCGGGGGGTGAAGTCAATTGGCATAACCGTTTGAATGAGACATTCCCGGTCCGGATCGATTCAAACGTTCTTGAGACCATTCGTCTGTCTTCGATACCCGCTCTTGCCATCCGACCCGGACAATATGCCGCACGTGTCATGCCTCCCTGGTTATCCGGTGTCGAGTAACAGCAACCCGCGCTATGAATGGTCCAGCTTATTCCCACCAGGCGAGCATTTCCAATTCGGTGGTAATGGGAAAATAGGGTGGCGACATTTCACTCAGCCGTTCATCCCAATGATAATTTTTGACATATCCCGTATACGTCCCCTGATAATAATTAAACGTCCCCACGGCCCCTCTGGACTGCTGGATAAGCCCTCCAAAAAGATGTAAGGTGCCATAAGGATATTTATTATAGTCTTCAACCCAAAAATTTTTATGATTGGATATCGCCTCATTCATCGTCATAATCGTGGCATGGATGGTTCTGTCCTGGTAGTACTGATTATCTGTAACAACAATATTTTTTGCAGCCACAAGTCCGATCATATCATTTGAACTTGGATTATACGCAGGATTATCATAACACACCAAATCAGATGTAATATGTATATCCCCTGAAGAAGCCACTGTCACCTGTCCGTCAACAGTCCCCTCCACAAAACATACGGGTCGCGTACTGTGATTGTGGATATAAAAAACACCATTCGTTGAAGAGATTGAAATCGATTGAACAAAACCCGGGTGATGGTAATTCGAGGAAGATTGCATCTCTACTGTTCCGTCATCCTGGAAGGTCAGCCAGACATACCGGTTGGACACAGAGACGCCCTCGTCGTTTGCCGCATCAACAAGTTCCTGGGGGATCTCGTCAGGCATGGGAATATAAGGAACCAATGCCTCAAATCCGTCATGGAAAACAGGGTCTGTCGTGCCCCAATGGTAGGTACGATAGGGAGACCAAGAGTTATAGACTTCGTGGCTGGTTACCCGTCCAAAGAATACCGGAAAACCGCTCATCTGGAAATAGGTATTGGTGTGTACAGGGCCACGCAGGGTGTCTCCGGTATAAAACCAGATATTTCCTTCGTGGTTGGTAAAATAGGCATACCGGGAAAACGCCGCATGGGAGATATGGACGACCACAGTGTCGCGGGAGCCGCTGTATTCTCCAATACTTGTAATGCGGACTTGACGACTGCTCAGTGTTTCGTCCTGTTCCCGACGTTCGATGAGATAATCGAACTGACCATCATGAAAGGTTAGAGTTCCACTATGGCCGGCAGCATTCTGGTCTACGGTAATCTCATTCAGTGCCACTTCGACACCACTGTTGGCCATATTGAGAGCTTTTTGTTTGCGATATTTGATAGATGTATTTT
>CAYPUH010000238.1:0-2254 GCA_964413725.1 uncultured Cytophagia bacterium | reverse complement strand
ATTTTTGACACTGTTTAACAATTGCTTGTGAGTCGTAAGCCGAATGAACAAAACACTGACAAATAACGCCATGACCACAAATAGTGCGTAACGTCCCATATCCTTAACCTCCAATGGCATTCATGCTTCATTCTAAAGCATACCCCCTGATGCCATGAAAGAACAAACGTCTTTGATTAACCGGCAATTTTTTATTGATGCGTAATTCATAGCAACTGAAAGGATAACAGTTGCTCCCACGGATGCGGGACAGATGGCCAGTCAGAAATGGAGGCAAACGATGGTGCTGAACCGGGGATACACGAGTACGTTAGTCTTTTTTTGGGTCAAAATCAAGTAAAAATAGGCATATCGAAAAAAACGGGTACCCCATTGAATCCTCAACTCACGTAGACGGTTTTTATATTGACAAACTCTCTGATCCCGTAATGGGCCAATTCCCGTCCATATCCGCTTTCCTTGATCCCGCCAAAGGGCAGGCGGGGATCGGATTTGACAAAAGCATTGACAAACACATTACCGGCTTCAATATCCCGTGAGGCCAGTCGTTCTCCTCGGTCCCTGTCGGCGGTAAAGATCGCAGCACCCAGCCCGAATGTGGAATCGTTGGCCACAGATATGGCTTGCGCTTCATCCGCGACACGTATGATCGATGCAACCGGTCCAAAGATCTCTTCATCGTAGGCTGGCATACCTTTTTTCACACCGGTCAGGACGGTCGGCGGATAAAACCATCCCGGACCCTCGGGTATCTGACCACCGAGTCGACACTCTGCCCCCTTTTGAATGCTTTGCTCGACCTGACGATGAAGATCCAGACGTAAATCCTCACGTGCCAGCGGGCCGAGAGCCACCGATTCATCGCGGGGATCTCCCATCCGGCGCTTTTCCATGGCGGCAACCACCTGCTCGGTAAACGCATCAGCCACGGCCTCGACCACGACAAATCGTTTGGCAGCGATACAGCTCTGACCGGAATTGATCAGTCGACTACTGACACAGGTCTCGACGGTTTGCTCCAATGGAGCATCCTCCAAGACAAGATAGGGATCACTCCCTCCGAGCTCGAGCACGCTTTTTTTCAGGGCATCACTCGCAGCGCCGGCTACGGTACGTCCCGCCGGACTGCTGCCGGTAAGGGTCACCGCCCGAATCCGGGAGTCACGAATGATTGCCGGCACCGGCTCACTGCTCACCAACAGGGTGGTAAATACGCCTTCAGGGCAACCGGCCTTTAAAAAAAGTTCTTCAATGGCCAGAGCACATCCCGGCACATTGGAGGCATGTTTTAAAAGCGCCACATTACCCGCCATCAATGCCGGAGCTGCGAAACGAAATACCTGCCAAAACGGGAAATTCCAGGGCATCACCGCCAGGATACACCCCAGGGGCTGAAACGTTACAAAACTTTTTCGCGCATCCGTCTCAATGATTTCAGGTCCAAGAAATCTATTGCCATTTTCTGCATAGTATTCACAGACCCAGGCACATTTTTCAATTTCCGCACGGGCTTCACGAATGGGTTTACCCATCTCTGTCGTGATGATATCCGCATAGTCATCCACCCCATGTCTCAACCCATCTGCTGCACGATAGAGTATCTCCCCTCTCTCCTGCAGGGTATAGGCCCTCCATTCCTGATAGGTCTTCTCTGCTCGTTCGAGAGCCGATTCAAGCTGGGTGGGATTCATATTCTCGTACGTTTGAATCATTTCGCCCGTTGCCGGATTGACAGATGTGATCACGTCCACCTCACTGTTTTGGGTGCCGAGTGACAGTATCCTCTTTAGTAACCTAACGGATTTTATCCTGGAATGCAATGGAAAACCCGAACAGGATAGACAGATCTCCAACAGGTTTCCGGACCGCTTTTGAAGAGATAGAGTCCACCTGTCAGGTGGACTCTATCTACATCTCACCCAGAATCCCGTCGTGTGAACAGTCGGTGATGATTTCAACTCTTAATACTTTACCGAGCAACCGTACGGTTTACTCGTCTTGACCTCTACCTCTTCACCAGCCATGGAAGCCTCGAGAGCGGCTTTGACATAGTTGGTCGCTCCTTCGAGACTGGACGTTTTGTAGGAGGGCTTGTCATCGATGCCACCCATATAGACCAATAGACCATCCGGATCGATAACATACATGTGCGGTGTGGTTTTGGCTCCATATGATTTTCCCACGGTACCCTCGGTATCCAAAAGATAGGCGGTTTGATTCCCGCCCTCTTTTTCAATGCGTTTGTCCAGAGCCT
>CAYPUH010000237.1:2927-7359 GCA_964413725.1 uncultured Cytophagia bacterium | reverse complement strand
GTTCAGACTGGATGATCAATCACTGTCCCGGCATATCGAGTCGACATGCCTGGTCGTTGCCGATGAAAGCGCATTGCAAATCGTTCTGGACAATTTGATCGATAATGCGCTAAAGTATCGGACCGGTCCCTTGTCGATTGCCATTGATGTAGAGGTTATTCCCCAAAAACGGGCATGTGTTCGGGTGATCGATCAGGGTATCGGTCTGTCCGGCCGGCATCAGAAAGATGTCTTTAAAAAATTCCAGCGTATCTACGGTTCTGACATCCCCTCGGTTCAGGGCACCGGACTGGGATTGTACTGGGTACGGGAAATCGTTCGGGTTCATGGGGGCAGTGTCTCGGTCTATAGTGCGGGTACGGGTAGAGGGTCCACTTTTACGATTGAATTCCCGGTCTACCCTGTAACCAAAAAGCGATATATCAATCGACTGCTCAAATTGACACGAAAAATTTCTCTCAAAAAAGAAAACAATAGTGGAAAACCCTATGTCGAGTCCAATGAAAATATTGCTGGTCGAGGATGAGGAAAATCTCGCCAGGGGATTGAGTTTCAATCTATCTGAGGAAGGATATGTACCCGTTTGGGCGGCTGACGGACAAACAGCTCTGGATCTGTTTGCAGCGGATTCTTTTGATCTCGTCATCCTCGATATTATGTTACCCTATGTGGATGGATTCCAAGTGGTAGATCGGATTCGGGAGCGGGATCCGTTGTTGCCCATCCTTATTTTGACGGCAAAAACGCATGTGGATGACCGAATACAGGGATTGGAACGGGGAGCTGACGACTATTTAACAAAACCGTTTCATCTCAGGGAACTGTTACTGCGGGTGGCGGCTCTGTTGAAGCGTCGGGAGTGGTATCGAATCTCCAGTCTTCAGAGCCCGCAGATTAAAGTTGGCAAGGCCTGCGTGAATTTCACCAATCTTACCGCTCAGGTGGGAAAGCAGACGGTTCATTTGACTCATCATGAGGTCATGTTGCTGCGATATCTGGTGGATCATGAAGAGAGTGCAGTGTCCCGACAAGATATTCTTAAAGATGTCTGGCAACTGAGCCCCGATATGGAAACCCGAACGGTTGATGCGTTTATCGCCAGATTGCGAAAGATATTCGAGGCCCATCCATCGAAACCCCGGCATTTTATCAGTGTGCGGGGAGTGGGGTACCTGTTTCGGCGATAAAAGATGTGCGGCCACGAAGATAGGATGGCGCCGGTGTGGGATGCTTTTGGGTCATTTGATCGCTGTTTATTCTGCGGCCATCAATTGAAGAGACACAAACACCTGCTGAAACGATTCCCGTTGAGACAAACGGGTCCGAGCGACACCCAGGGAAAGAGTTGAATCCAGGATATAGAACGATTGAAACAACAGATCGAGTGTCAAGCCGCCGGACCAGGCCTGTGTCCACTTTTCCCCATACGCGGATGACAGTCGCATCAGAAAAAAATGGGGGACCACCTTACGTGACCTGAATTTCCAGAGCCAGGCTGGAGTGGACAGGGGAGGAAGGACCGTCTCCAGGCTGATCTTGAAAAAACGATCCGAGGGCAGTCGACGATAACCCAGTCCGGGTACACTGGAGAGTTCCCGGTAGCGATGCGGATCATTGCTTTCGAGAATGCGATTGCCAAAGCCGCCAAAATAGAATCGTCCCAACGACAGGGATTCCCCCCCTGCCAACCCTCCCATAATCTGCCACCGTAAAACATGATGCGGAAAAAATCCTTTTGTCAAAATATTGAGTTCTGCTGAACCTTTCCAGGCAAAATGATCGGAATGGGGATCTTTGACCGCGAGACCGGAGAGTGTCCAGTGATACCCCTGTTCGGGTTCTACACTACCGATGCGGCGGCGGTGTGATTCACTATAGAGGCGCGTCTGGAGCCCAATCAGGTCGGTGGCCATTAGCGTCGACTCTGAGGGTTCGAAATCCAGCAAACCCTGGCCCCACATCACTGTGAACCACTGTTCCGTGGTCGTCGGCAGATCATAGACCCACCACTTTTTCAATTCCAGGGACAGACTGAATCCCGGCATCGCCGTCTGACGTCGGTTGACCAAATCATAAAACGTCGCGGGATCGCGCTTTATATCAATAGAAAACGTATCCCTGAATCGGTACGAAACGTGGATGTGCGATGACCCTTTCGCAAAACCTGCACCGCCACTTAGCAACACCCTGTGCTCCATGAGACGATCCCGGAATTCGGTCGTTACGCCTGCCACCGTCTGTTCACCCGAGCCACCTATAAACGGCAGAGTCGTGATATGGTTTAAATGTCTCCAACCCCGGTAGGGGGTGGGATTCAGGACCGGAAGAGATGGGTTTTCGCCTGAATCGGGTTTGACTTCCCACTGTTTCAAGACGGGGTGGCGACGGATGACCTTTTGTCCCAGATAATCGATCGCCGCAAGAGAGTGCCGTGTTGAATCCATAAAGATCACCGGTTGAAAGCCTTTGGAGGTATAACGAAAAGCAAAAAGCGTGTCTTGCGCAAGGCTCACCGGATGAAACAGACCGGTAATCGTATTGCTGATGGGTTGCGGCTTTGAATTCGTTGCCTTTTTATATATGTTGGACACACCTGTGACCGTGGCGTTCCAATACAGTGTTTTCCCGTCTGATGACCAGGACGGATGTTCGGGATGTCCTCTTTTGGTTACCGATTCATAGATGAGTTTGCCCTGGTTGACCAGTGTGGGGAGATCGATGACGATCAGTTCCTGATCTCCGGTTTTCACATGACTCAGTACGCCGGCCATCTTTTGTCCGGACGAACCAATGGTAAGATGAGAGAGTGTTGTTTTGAGGGGAAACCTGAATACGGGCGCAACTTTCCGATAGGGATATCGAGAGACCGCTAGGGTGGTGTGGCCGTTATGCACCCGAATACCCCACAGTGCATGTGATTGAGGGTCTATGGCCAGTTCACCCATCCGGATATTGCGAAAGAGCAGAGTGTTCCGGGATGTCTGACAGTTCAGGGCCCAAAGATCCCGGTATCCCCGATTGTTTTGAGTGGTATAAAAAAAGGTGCCCAATGCAGAGTCAAATGCGGTGCAGGCCACTCCGACCAGTGACGGTGTGGGTAGTGTGGTCAGGATGTCCAGGGTAGACCGGTATCGGTCGAGACGCTTGATGCAGGCCAGTTCGTGAGGTCGGTGTGTCGCAAAAATCAGGAATCGTCCGCTCCGGTCGGGATAGGCCTGACTGACCCAGCCCTGAGGCGGAGAGAGAGGCGTATGATATGTGAGGGGGTGTTCTTCCACCGCACGGATATTGTCTGTTTGATGCGAGAGTTCATTTCTGCAAAAAGAGGTCCAGGCCTGATCCAGAGAGGTTTCGAAACAGTCCCGGAAACGATTTTGAAAACAAAAAAGCGATGGAGCGACAATCCACTCTATCATCCGTTCAGGCGCATACGTTAAAGCCAGCCAGGAGACAAATCGGGTACCATAAAGATAACTTGTCGTCTGTAGTAAAAAATCGTTCTCCTGTACGGCTTCTATCTCTTTGAACGAGTACAGGGGCAAGCCCTCGTGTATCCGGGTTCGAAACACCATTTCGTCAAAGCTGGATAGCGCGCGGCCATACCCTCCGTTCAACCAGGTCTCTGAAAAAACGGCGATGCCTTCCTGTAACCAGAGAGGTGTATAGCGATTTGGATTTGCCAGCACACTATAGGGAAGCGACATAGGATATTCATTCAGGGGCTCGGCTCTGCCCAATCCCGGCAGAGGGATAGCTTCCTGGTCGTTGACAATAATGTGCATCAACTCATGGCTGGTGGTCCAGCCGAAATGATTTCGTTGATAGGTGAACTCGTAATGCGGGTTCGGGGGAGCAATATCCAGTCGCACGGTTTTGATAGGAAATGGTGTGGCCGATGCCGAGGCGAGGTCCCGGCTGTCGCGAATGATCAACGTAATGGGGTCATTATTTTTATAGTCAAACAGTTCACGATATCGGTTCAGATTCTGTTCTGCCTGCATGAGGATATGAGGAATCAGGCTGGTGTAGCGGGACTGAAAGATGAGAACAAAGGAGCGGGTCTCGTGCATCATCCATTGTGTTGCTATGATGCGGGATGATAAAAGCAGGGTGAATACAATCGATGTCAGAACAATTCGTTTCATATTTGAAAAAGAGGGGGCCACGCCGATGTCAGGTTGAGGATGGAGGCATTTTATTGTCAGGCCAAAAGATGCGAACGCATTGACCTGAGCCGGTTTTTTAATGATTTTTACAGGTTGTTTACGGAGCCGTTCGGGTGTCCTGTCCCCTATAGCCCCGCGATTATTTGATTATTTCATCGTCGCGGCGTCATCTGCCCACGAGTCATAGCTTCCGAGCTGTTGTACCATGGCCGCGTCATCTGCCCACGAGTCATAGCTTCCGAGCTGTTGTACCATGGCCGCGTCAT
>CAYPUH010000237.1:0-2827 GCA_964413725.1 uncultured Cytophagia bacterium | reverse complement strand
CTGCCCACGAGTCATAGCTTCCGAGCTGTTGTACCGTGGCCGCGTCATCTGCCCACGAGTCATAGCTTTTCATGATACCCATGCTCTGATAGTCCCAGGTGAGCGGGATAGATTCTGCATTCCCGTTTTCCCGGACGATCCTGGATTCCGGTGTGGATGATTCCAACCGGCTCTGGGGCTGACCATATCGCTCGGCCGTTTCGATCTGTGCAAAAAGGATCATGGGTATAGCAATGAGCAAAAGAGTGATGAATGGTTTCAAAAGTCCTCCTTTCTGTGGTCTCTGCATCGGGTGCCCCTGAGGAGACGATACAAAAAGTTTGCCACAGTCTTTGTGAATGCGTTGAGAATTACAGTTTTTTCTGTTCAAAAAAACAAGAGTTTGAAAAGGTTTTGGGCCCATAGCGAGCTGGTTTGCTGCTCTGGATATAGCATGTATGAACGATTTGGGCATATAACCAAAATGTGGTGATTTGGCATGATTGTCGGGCGCGGTCGACGATGAGTTTATATGTGGCCCGAGGGAGCGAATAGAGTATAAACCCATGGGAGAGCATCAGCTGTCCGGTGTCACGACAATTTTGACAACAAAGGAATCGATCGCCGCCTGTTCTTCTTCCCAGGCTCGCCGGTAGAGCAGTTTCAGGTTCGTATTCCCCACCATCCGCGTTTTAAAGGTGAATCGTTCCACACCGGCGGCTCCGATGTTTTCGGAAGCGGGTTGATATTCCCGGTCTTCCAGCGACAATATTGCGGTATCCGGCTCTACCCAGTGCCACCGATACCCTGTCGTCGGATTGGACCCGAGTTCAATTTCAAAGGTTTGCTGAGGAGCGAGACGCAGCGTGTCGCCATGATGTGATTCATCAAATTGCAGGATGTGTGCCTCCTGTTGACAGACAAGGAAGATAAAAAGCATGCATGTGGTGACAATCTTGTCCATACACCCTCTGTTGGAACCGGTCAAAGATCAAATCCGTCCGGGGTGTGAGGACCAGAGCAGGCGATCCGCTCCATCCGGGTGTCTCCCGCACACCCCGTGATCGGGATTGTTTTCATCGTTGCGGTCCGGTTCAATACACCGCGACCGCCGCATATCCCACCTGATTGGTTCCATACCGGATCAGCATATATCCCTGCATTCCCCAGTCTTTGCCCCAGCTGTTTTTGAGAATCCAGGCGCCTTCGGAATCATCCCAGCCCACCAGCATGATGGCGTGGTTGGGGGGAGGTGTAGTGCCATCGCAACCGCAACCGCCGGTGGGGCGAGGTTCCGGGGCATCAAAGATCCCGCCTGTATAGCTTTGAAAAAAGTCTCCCACAAAAACAGCAGCGCATACCGGACCATAGTTGTAGATCGCCTCTTTGATCAATTCAGTGGGTGGAACGGCATTGTCACCGTCCACATAGGTCCAGCCACCCAGTTGATAGGGATAGCTATAGGGTCCGCCACAGGGTACATCGGCAGCCACGTAGGGGAAATCGGCCTCGAGCACGGCACCGGGATCCACCAACATGTCATGTGCCCAAAAACCGCCGTTGCATCCCCAGCCCTCTGTATTGCATGACACGAGATGTTGTTCTGAAAGATCCTCTAACAGGTTCTGCTGGATCAGCAGCAATGATTCAAAGGTCCCCACCGTTCCAAACGCCCAGCAACTGCCACATGCCCCCTGGTCCTTGACGGGCGTGACGCCGTTATGATCCCGCCAGTCCCATGCCGTGGGCAGAGAGACCGGAGCGGCACGTAGCGCTTCGGGCTGGACGGTATTTAGATCGTTTCCCATGGCCTGTTGCTGCCATCCCTCCGGGGCACTAAATCCGCAGAGTTCATCCAGTGTATAGCTTAGCGCCGGATTTTCTCCTACCGTGAAGGAATAGTCCTGTTTATCCATTGTCTCCTGCAGACGGGCGATTTTTTGCTGAACCGTCTCGCCGGAAATTTCGGGGTCGGATTGTTGACCCAGTGTCATAAATGCGAGAAGCAAGGCGAGCAGGACATACGACAGTGTTCTGATATTCATCACATACCCTCCTTCCAGACCCCACTGGCGACAGTGGTTTGGTCCTTGGTTTCAAAGTCCCTTTCCCTCAATTGTTTGAGAGAATCACAGAACGGGTCGTTACGCCGTTCGGGCCTATAACCCGGTTGCGAGATCTCGTACGATGTGAATCTGAAAACATAAATGTTGTTTTGGTGCCTACAATGTCTGTAGAACCGCCCGAGGGTGATCACGACACTCTGGAACAGGCCGGGTCGGGTGGTGATCCAGGAGGTCTACTCGCCGATATCGATCTAAACGATACGGTTTCAAGAGGAGAGGTGAGCAGGATTGATCGGGTTTCCGGACACAGCTGTTCAGAAATGGACCGCGAATCGCAGGTCAAGCAGTGATGCCCCCCTTTTCAATAGTAACATATCAATTTTGTCTCTCTGGCGCAAGCAAAATTGTGATGTCAATCCTAAATCGGATTCATATCTTGTCGGACTTTTAGACTCTTGCCAGGTGTCGTCATCTGTTCTCAATTTTTTGATTCGTGTTGTTGCCATTATCCGTGTCACCGCATGTGTGAGGAGGGTGGCTCTTTCGGACAATGCTATGAGGGGTTCAACACTCTGAATAATACCCGGATTCGGTGCAAAGCACCCAATCCCCAATAAATACAATATGATATTTTCACCAATTGGGTGAAAATATCGATTGTTTTAAATAGAACATAATCATAACGATGGTTTTTGCTGGATTCTGTTAACACAGAATCCAGGTAATACCAGGATTCGGTGCGAAGCACCGAACCCCCAATAAATACAATATGATATTTTCAC
>CAYPUH010000236.1:0-7376 GCA_964413725.1 uncultured Cytophagia bacterium | reverse complement strand
TCTTTTTCTTTTCTCCGCGTCCTCCACGATCTCTGCGTTTTCCTGCTCCCCCCCGCCCCGCACACTGCTATGCGGGGCGATCGGTTTCCTGTGGTGCGATGATACTATTTCACCAGCAGCATCTTTTTCAACGACCGGAACTCTCCGGCAGACAGGGAATAATAGTACACGCCCGAGGGGTATTCTGTCGCGTCGAATGTCACTTCAAAGGTACCGGCGTTCATCGCTCCGTCGACCAGGGTGGCGACCGTTTGTCCGAGCATATTATAGACGGTCAGGGACACGTGATCCGCTCCGGGCAGACTGAAACCGATCCGGGTGGCGGGATTGAACGGGTTCGGATAGTTCTGTTCCAGCGCATACACCGACGGGACCGAACCGGGTCGTTCCTGAACCGCCGTCGTCATGTTGTAGAAATAGACATTGTCCACATAGACCGTGTTGGGATCTCCTTCAATGACCATCTGTGCCAGATGACTTTTTGCGGCGAGCCCGGTAAAATTGGACAAAGGCACATCGATACTGACCCAGGATTCGGACACCAGCGTCGGCGCGGTAAACGTCAGCTGATGCTCGGAATCATCACCGCCGGCATAGGCACCATCAGCACCAAAGTCGACCAGCTTGACCTTGAATGCCGCCGGATCCTCCGTGGGATCGGGGGTCCAGATGTCCATATGAAAATGGGTCATCGCGGACGCATCGATGGTCTGCGACGTGAATTCGATACCAGCGTATGTCAGATTGGTATAGAGCTTGACGTCATCACCGGCAACCTGAATATCGCCAACATCTGCCACATCCCAAGCGGCGGACCAGGTATCCACCACAACATCAGTATAGACATTGCTGAACAAAGAGATCACATCGGAAGCCGCAGCCGCAGGCGCCGGAGCCACCTCTGTGGGTTCTGCCACCGTCACGGACGGAACTTTTGAGAAAAAGAGATTGTCGAGATAAACCGTGCCATTGCCCACAAACTTTAGCTGAAAGATATCGGTGATCGCCAGTCCCTGATCGGTGTAATGGCTGAGGGGAATATCGAGGCTGACCCACGATTCATTCACCATCGTGCAGACAAAATTCTTTTCTCCGGCGGACTGACTGATCAAAAACACTTCCAGAGCGGTAGAGTTTGCACTCCAGAAATCGAGATGCAGATAGACCATGTCGGAAAGGTCCTGGGCACTTGCGAGCTCGATGCCCTGGAAATTCAAACCTTCATAGAGCAGAGTTGAATCCCCTTCCACCTCCACCTCGGACACCACAGTCGATTGGCCCCAGTTGGGATTGAAATTGGTGTCCTCGAGATCGGTATAGGCATCGCTAAAGATAGAGACAACCTCCTCAGCCGCGGGCGTCGGCACCGGCGCGGCGTCGGCAGGCTCGGGCAGCGGTCCGGGCACGACACCATCCGGAACCTGAATATTGTCAAAATAGATAATATTCTCAGAGGTTCTGTCCTGTCCGGTCACATGGGGATCGACAAAATCCGGAATGATCACTATACGGCCAAAGGTCTGTCCCTCAACAGCGCTGAAATCAAAGGTCAGCTCTTCCCAGGCATCGGTAACAGTGTTGGACACAGTGAGTTCTGTCGGGGTTCCGGTCGCGCCCTCGACTTTAAAGCCGACGTTGCTGATCACCGGTTTGTGAACCATGATCTTGACCGTTGAATTGGTCTCATCAAACGTAAATTCACCATCATCATTGGTAAAACACAGCGCCCAGTTGTTTCCCGTCTGTCTCGCCGTAAATTTCGCCACCGTTTCGGAGGTGTTGGGGTCGGTGGCATCGGGATTGTCGACAAACTCCAGCGGTGGATTGTCGTCATTTTCCGCCACCGTCCAATCCCAGCCGGCGCCATCTTCGGACGATTCAAAGCCGATGGTGTGTGTGGGTTGCGCAAACAGGATCGTGACCATCGACAGGGAAAAAACGATCGCAAACAAAACCATCATATACCGTTTCATTTTTCCTCCAAAAATAAATGTTAGAGAATCATTTGATGTATCAGGCAATGGAGAGCCACTCACCTCCTTTCCTGCATCGTATATCCAATACCAGCGCCTGCCGCTTATTCTGTTGACCGTTTCAGATACTGTGTAAAGGATTCCTTTGGGGTCCGGTCGGCATAGAACACACCCCAGTGTTTTTCGATTTCGTCGGGGTCCGATTGATCACCGCCGCCTTTCCAGGGTTCATCAAAGGCTTCGAACAGAAATGTCGTCACCCTGTTCTCGTCAACCCAGTCATTGTGCATCACCAGGTATTGTTCCTGGGCCTCCAGGCCGATCTCGCCCTTTACCAATGTGCCCTGTTCGCCGGGACCTTTTTTATCCGCATTGTATTGTGTTGCCCATCCGGTTTCACCCAGGACGATCTGTCGATCGGGATAGGTATTCAGGATATCTGTAAAAGTGCTGTCCATCCAGCCGATGGCGGTATCCAGCGTCTGGCCGTTCCAGAGGGGATAGATATGGGTGACGATAAAATCCACCTCGTCCGCCACCGGACCGGCTTCCGGTGTGTTCCAGAAATTGTAATCATCGGCGGTGGTGACCGGTTGACGCGTATGCTGTCGCACCGCCCGGATATACCGGATCAGACGGTCGGTGTTCATGTTGTGCCACGACCAGAACACCTGCGTCTCATTGCCGACGCTGATGGCGATGACACTGTCGTCAAACCGGTTCGCCAGCTCGATTCCGTACAGGACATTCCGAATGTTGACCGCTTGCTGTTCGGGATGATCCGTTTCATTGGCCAGCCAGATACCCAGCATCATGCGGATAGGGAGGTTATGCTCCCGTATCACCTCGAGGATGCGTTCCGTATCCTCGTCGGCATTGTACACCCGAATCAGGTTCCAGTATTTTGACACAATGTTCAGATCCTCCAGAATCTCCGTCTTGTCGGGTCCTTGTTGCCCCGGTGCCTGGCCCTCCCGGTAACAGCCGTAGGAAACCGCATTGCCGATCCATTCGCCGTCCAGATAAGGCCTGAACAGCCGTCTGTCAAAAGGGGTCAAACGGTCCGGCATCTTACCCGATTCGAGTTGTTTTCGGAGTGTTTCCATTGCACTCATGCTCTCTCTTCCCGCGTTGGCGTCATCCCTGTCGGTACCACAGGCGATTGTCATGGCCAGGAAGGCCAAACCCCAACAGTACAGTTTGGTATATTTCATCTTTCCCTCGTTTCATGGCATCAGTCGCGCCGTTGCGCCCGATCCTGCGCATGGAAACGGAGCGATTCTCGACTGCCGCTGACGGCCGGCATCCCACCTCTCATGGCTCTACAATTGCACCTGAACGGTTTGTACCGCGTTGGCGTCAATCGTGACCGGAGCGGTTTGCGATCCGATTTTCAGGTGGTACCGGATCGGGGATTGGGTGGTGTTCAGGACCTGGACGCTTAACAGATTCCGGTCATTGAGTGTGGCACAGGCATGCAGGGCATCGTCCCCCAGACCGGCCAGGTGCTTGTGTGTCTGAACCGCACGATCGCCGGGACGGATGCTTTTGCTGAATTGCGCCAACACATAAAAGACGGGTGTGTAATAGATCTGTCCCGTCTTCGTGTCGATCATGATCGGTGCGCCACAAAAGTTACCCACATGATTCGGACCGCCATGACGATCCAGCACCAGATTCCAGTCGATCCAGCCTTCAAGCCAATGGTCGATACTGACGATAATGTTTCTGGCATAGCGATGCACCGGGGTATAGGCCGGATGGTCGTCGCGATGATCCACCCATTCTGCGGTATAGGCCCAGTCAGTGGCATTGGCATGCCACCAGAAGGCGTCATTGTCAAACCATCCGGATTCCTGAAACCCTTCCGGATCGGCGATACCGGGCGGCGCCGCTTTGCCCAGGTCATCGATACAGCCTTCGGTGTGGATGATGGCAAACCCCGGGAATCTGTCATGAACGGCATCGAATACATCCTCGAACACTTTGAACGTGCTCGCATACCAGTGCACGGCCGTGCCATAGACAAAGGGTCGGGTTTCCGCATCCCCCAGAATCACATCGGTCCAGTGTTGCATCCCGTCCCGGTTCTGATCATAGATGAGCAATTTGGTATCGGCAAAGGCACCGGATTTCAGCCCGGGTCCCAGGTGATGTTTGATGAATGCGTTCTGGGATTCCGGAGTAAAATGCATACTCTCCCACTGGCCGTTATTGCCATGCGGTTCATTGACCGGTGTCAGGCCCCAAATGTCCACGCCCTCTCTCTGGTAGGCCTGCAGGTATTTCTGCAAATAGGTGGCATAGGTAGCGACATATTTGTCTTTTAAAGAGCCACCGGTGCCCTGATAGTTGTTGTCCGCCGTGCCCGGAATGTACCACGCGTTGATATTCTTCATCCATTTGGGGGCTGTCCAGGCAGAGGCTATGATACGCAACGCGTTATCTGTCTGATCGGCTTTGATGGTCAGAACCTCCTTGATCATGGGCAACAGGTCATAGCTCTCGTCCCGGATGCCGGGATAGTGTCTCCTGTCAAAGCCCTTTTTGTCCGGAGCGATGGAAAAGCTCTCGAGATCGGCGTCATCCGGCTGATCCGCATAGGAATATTTGCCCTCAACACAAAAATCACACGCGCCGATGTGCGTTCGCGTCAGGGAAAAATTGGCACCCTCTTGTCCGAAGGCTTTTTCCAGGAGGGTACGCCGTTCATCCCGGTTCAGGTGGGCCAGGACAAAGGCAGAGGCTTCCGTTATGGACGATCCGATACCCAGCAGGGTCTGTTTGACGACACCGGGTTGAATTTCAATGATCGTACCCTCTGCCGGGCCCGGACGGAACGATACATTGTCCTTGCGGGCCATCTTGTCCCCCCTTTCAGAGGTCGACAGAATGAGAGATGTGGTGTCCGGCACGATCGTTTGCGGAGATTTCGACCGGCATGATACCGTGATCATCAGCATAACCACCATTGCGTATAAAAAGAATCGTTTTGAAACGTTCATCAAATGCCTCCTGTCATTCCGGTGTGTTCCCGGACATCCGGAGGATACAGGGTCTGGTGTTCATGGAGGCCCGGTCCTCCCCGGACAACCGGTAAACGCCCGACATCTGAAAACCGGTTTCAACCGTATTTCAAATTGCCGTCTTTGTCCCACAATCCCCAATAGGCTCCCACATCCCCTTCGGCGGCGATTTTCCACGTTTCATCAAAGCTGGAAAAATAGAAAATCTCGATACCCTCCTCAGATGCCCATTGATAGGCATTGATAAAATAGGTCAGCGCATTTTCATAAGAGGGGATAGCGTTCCTCTCGGCACTGCCGCGATTCGGCCAGCCGGTTTCCGTGATGATGACTTTTTTACCCTTGCCGGCTTTTACGGCGCGATGGTACATATCCTTCAGATACAGCAAAGAGTGTTCGAGAGGATATCCCTCCCAAAAGGGGTAACAGTTTGCCAAAATGACGTCACAAACCTCACTGATGCGGGGATGCAGGGTAAACTCATAATACGCGTCCACATAGCCAACCGGCACATCCGGCACGTTTTCCTTGACCCGTTCGATGAACGTGAGGATCTGTTCTTCTGACAGATCGCCGCGCAGCAACACCTCATTGCCCACCGCAATGATGTCGGCATAACCGGCTTTCCCGACCTCAATAACCCCCTGAATTTCCCGTTCATTCTTCTCCGCATCAGTCCCGAGCCAGGCACCCACCAGTGTTTTCAGTCCATGGTCATGAGCGATCGCCGGAATGAGCTCGTTGCCATCGACGCAGGAAAACGACCGAACCCATTTCACATAGGGTTGAAGTATTTTCATTCTCGAATGGATCTGGTCGGCTTTGATATTCACGCCGGGCGCCTGATCTTGCAGATAGACGCTGAAAGAAATACCATGAATACCTCTGGCGAGTTGTTTAAGGAAAGAACGGTCCAATTCGGCCCTGGACATGGACGACAAATCGACCCCCGATAAAGAGGTGGACACACGACTTTTACTCGACATAGAGTCCCTTCCCGGTTTCACGGCACGTATCGAATCCTTGATAAATCTGAATGGTTTGTGTCTGGATTCCGTCAACAGTGGCTTTGGGTTCCGCGTTGATGAAATCATCTGTGGTGAACAGGATGTGGGGAATTTCAGAACATTCCATTTCATCTCCTTGACGTAATTACATCGTCAGGTATTTTTCCGGTATATCGCTATAGCCCCAGGCACGAAGCTGCCGGGACCAGCCGCCCAGATTATCCTTCCAGACACGGATCAGCTTCATCTGGTTGATGTCTTTGACCTCTTTTTCCAGATAAATCCTGTCAATAATCTTATGCACAGAGATGTCGCCCAGTTTGAATGTCGGTTGTCCCAGGAACACATCAACGATCCCTTTTTCGATATAGGGCAATTGTACGGGCAGGGCATCCACGGCAACAATAGTATACCGACCGGGATCCAGCTGACCGATCAGACTCGCGCTAAAAAACGGCCAGCCACCGACCATTGCCCAGCCGTCGAGATCGGGGTGGGCTTTGTGGACGTCTAGCATGGCTGCAACCGCGTCCTCTGCGGTTTCGTTGTGATAGAACTCGCCGACGATCTCGATGCCGGGAATCGTTGCTGCCGCCTTTTTCACACCCTGCACCCGTTTCCTGAGATTGGGGGCGCGCCGGCTGCCACCCAGGATGGCGACCGTTCCGGTCCCGCCCATCAGCGTTGACAGTTCGTTCATCACGGTTTCACCGATTTCCACATCATTGGGGCCGTAAAAGGCGAATCGCTTCGAATCCGGGGCATCGCTGTCAAAGGTCATCACCGGCACACCCATGTCCACCGCCTCATCGATGGCCCGGGTCAGGATCGAATCATCGGAGCAGGACACCAATATCGCATCGGTTCCATCATTCACCGCATTCCGAATGCGTTCCGCCTGTTCCAGGGCGTTTTCCACCCGTGGCGTTCGCCAGTCGATTTGAACCTCTATTTTGCTGTATCGGTCCGACAACTCTTCTGCAGCAGCTTCAGCTCCGACTCGTGCGGAGAGAAAGACGGGATTAACGGAACTCTTGGCCACCATGGTGATGGTAATGGTTTTGACATCTCCAGGGAGTTGGGAGACCAGTTCATCCGGCAGGTCTTCACAGCTCACGGTCAGCATCACCAGACACATCATGCTGATCAGATAGAATCGTGTTCGTTTTGTCATCATAAAAATCCTCAAAGGTGCGTTCCAGGTTATACAACCGGGTCGGGCGCGGGTTTTTTATCCCGGCGGGCAACCAGTTGCCTCCGTATTTCATAGGCACGATCTTCTGTGATATTAAAAGAGGCCACTGCCCAGATCGACAGAGCGGCGGCGACAACCGGAATGATCACGTCAACCAGTCTCATGAGCAGAAATG
>CAYPUH010000235.1:0-7384 GCA_964413725.1 uncultured Cytophagia bacterium | reverse complement strand
ACCGAACACAACATAGATATCGAGGTGGAAAAGGTGACGGATATCGATGATATCATGGCCTATGGCGTGATGATGACACCGGGCTTGGTCGTCGACGGTGAGGTCAAGAGCAGCGGTCGGCTGCCCGGGGAATTGGATATCCTGGAATGGCTGCGATAGGATAATGGAACGAGCGTTTAAATGATGACTGTGACGATACTCTGGCCTATTCCCGTCAACTTGCAGAGACCGGGGAGATCCATCCATCGATTTGGCGAGTATTATTGATTGACCCCGGCTAGCCAGCCAATAGATTTTTATGTTTATCCCGGATGTTTTCCCTGTTCCTGCAAATCGTCCGTAACATGGTAGGAGGTCTGAAATACCGTCCAGGGTGTCGATTCGTTGGACCTGCTTTACGCTATCATTCCTTGTTTCCTTGCCGTTGTCAGTTTTTTTCAATTCAAACATATCCTCCTTGATTATTTTGATAAAAATGTATTTATTGTTTATCATCACTTGTGTCCGGTTACCGGACACCAACCAAATTAACTATATAATAAACAATAATGATTTCGTAACATTCAATTCAAGTAGATTCTGTTTTACGATTAACATAATTAATTGATTTTAATAGGATTGTTGCAGGGTGTCCGGTCATTCGACCGGACACTAATGGTTTATCACAATTCGGTCCAGCCAAGTGACACGAGCCCACCTGATTCAAGTCTGTAAGCCGTTATGGTTATTCGCCATCCCCAGTGGTTCTTTTGCAATGAGAAACGATGTCAAAACGTACTGAATTCGAATCGAGTGTCCGTGCTATCAGCCTGACGCTTTTGGGCTATATCATAATCTGAACCATTCCAACTCGAGGTGATCCATGAAAAAGGTTGTTTTCTGTCTGTTGATTCTGGTCTCTGTCGTGTTTGCCCAGGACCGCAAGATTATCGTCGATTGTCCCACCGAAAACAGCACCGAATTTGAAGAGCTGGCCCGGCTCGCCGCCGAAACCGGGGCCACGCACGTGGTTATCAGTCATCTGCCCAAGAGCCGCTGGCAATGGGAGCTGGACCGCAGCGATCCCTATTCCAGCTGGGGCATGCAGAATCCGGCTCTGTTCAAGATTATCGTTCCCGAAGAGTTTAAAGGCCTGTTGCCGCAAGCGTATGCGGACACCAATCTGGCCATCCTCAAGCGGCGGAAGGCCATTCTCGACAAATACGGACTCGAGGCGGCCATGAATCTGTGCGAGCCGGCCTGGCTGCCGGAGCGGGTCTGGCAACGCTATCCCGAATGGCGCGGTCCGCGCTGCGAGCATCCCCGCCGGGCGCGCAACAAATATTACAGTCCCTGCGTCGACCATCCCAAGGTCCTCGAAATCTACCGCGAGGCCATGACACAACTCTGCCGCGAGGTGCCGGTAGAGTATATCAGCATGCTCACCAACGATTCCGGTGGCGGTTTTTGCTGGAGCGCCTCTCTCTATCCCGGCGCCAATGGCCCCACCCACTGCAAACACCGGCCCTATGCCGACCGCGTGACCGGATTTTTGTCCACCCTGCAGGACGGCGCCGGCGAGACCGGAGTGGATCTGGAGATTTCCGTAGAGTACGGCTCCGGGCAGATCGAACGCGCCGAGGTCTTGTCCGTGGTCTCGTCGCTGAAACCGGGACAGGCCATCAACGGCAAAACGCGCACCGGCTCCATCGATGCCGAGTCTGTGGGCTATTCGTATTATCGCAGTGCCGTCAACCCGGTCATCGGCATTCCCCAGCCCATCCGCTTTGTCCGCAGTCTGGATACCGCCTATCAACAGGAGGATGCCGATATCCGCATCTTTTTGACCTCCCTGCAGCTCAAAGATCATATACGCCTGCTGAAACACTTTGATGACCATCACGGCTATACCGGACAGGCAACGCTGCTCCATACCGTGGCCGCGGACCAGGTGGGAGACGGTCAGGCCGAGACGCTGATCCGTGTGTGGGATCACATCTGTCAGGCCACCGACCGCGTCAACACCCTGGTGGGAGACCCCATCATGCTGGTGGGACTGGTAAACCAGCGCTGGCTCAACCGGCCCTTTGTGCCCTTTCCCATGCAACTGACGCCGGAGGAAAAAGACTATTACCGGCCGTTTCAGTTTCAGGCCAACAGCGAAGAAGATGCCGCCGATCTGATGAACCTGCAGGGCTTTGAAATCATCAACGGCTATTCCGGCTCCCTGCTGGGCAGGACCGCCTTTGAACAGGCCATCGCCTCGATCTCGAACGCCCTCTCTGAACTCGATGCCATCGACGTCGAGGATGCCGAGACAACGGCGGAACTGGAACGGCTCGATACCCGCTTGCGCGTGTTGCGCTGCTGTTACCGCACCGTCAAAAATGCCATCGCCTATCAGGACATCCTCGATCGCACCGATTACGAGAACCGGCCCGTGGAAGAGAACATCTATCCCGTGGAAGGCAGCCAGAAACTGCGCGAGCTGCAAAACGTCACCCGCGCCGAAGTCGACAATATGGTGGAGCTGATCAACCTCATCGAGGCCAACCCCGGCCAGTATCTCGAACTGGCCCCCACACCGGAAAAAGAGGATATCTTTATCTACGGCCCGGACCTCGTCGATCAGTTGAAGAAAAAGATCCGCACCATGCTCGACCATGAACTGGACGCGAATGTGTTGTATATAAGGCGGCAGGGATAAAGTGTAGTGAGAGAGAAAAAGTGAGCGAAAAGATGTGAGTAAAAAAGCAGTGAGCGAAAAGAAGTGAGAGAAAAGACGTGAGACAGCGAATGGAATCAATCCGGTAGCGGGAGAGTCATTTTAGAACAGTCTACCGAGTGACCTCTTTTTGCTTGCGCAATAGCAGCTAACTATTTAAATTGATGACAGGAAAATATGGGTGTCCTTTAATCGAACGCCAGTGATGTGACATGTAAGGGGAGACTGATGATGTGAGAAAAGCCGACAGATGTCGTTGGGAATACGATCTGTCGGCTTTTTTTTTCGCTGGTATGTGATGGTCACGTTCCACTCCAGATGGTTTTTTCTCTTTCGCCTTCCGCACTCTGCATCCGACCTTTTTTGCTCCCTTTTTTCAATGTTGAATCAGTGGTGTCCGGTTAACGGACCTCACCACATTGCCAACTCAAAATTTGGGGGCCATTATGTTAAAGCGATTGATCGTATGCTCTGTATTGTGGAGTTTGGGCTGTCCAATGATGGCCACTTCCGCTGATCTCGCTCAACCCGAACTCGCGCGCCAATCCGATATTGAAACCGTGGCAGTGTTTAACGCGAAAATGCTGTGGGGCGAGCATGTCGGTGTCGGTCCGGTCACATCTTATTATGACCTCAATGATCACAAATTGGCGGTGATGTTCCAGTTTCACAAGAACGGACCCTTTCCCCAGAACGCGCTGTCCGCGTATCTCGAAACCGATCCCTGGGGCGCTACAGAATTCGGTTACATTCTGGTCAATGCCCGCCTCGATGAGGAGCCCATAGAGGCGCACGGGGACGGGTTATCCGAGGGGTTCGTCTGGCAGGACGACATTGAAAATCTGGCACAAAAAACTCTCGGGACCGATCGGGTGACATTGGTACGGGCGTATATGATCGACCCTGCCAGCACATGGTATAAATATGCTTCCAGCAGTGACACCGTCTTTATCAAAAAAATACCCCCCACAACGATTCTGTCCGCGACTGAATTCGAAAAGGAGGTTTATCAGCCCTGGAAACAATTTATGCGAGAACTGGACAGAAAAACGGAACATACAATCGAACAGGAAACCTCGCGTCAGCTGTGGACCGAGATGACGGCAGGTACGGGGCGGGATAAAATCGAATGGTATTATAATTATATCCCGTATTATGACGAGGTCCCGTTTTATGACTGGCACTATGGGTGTACCCCAACCGCAGCAGCCATGTGTCTCGGATACTATGATATTACGGGGTACAAGATGAATCATGAACGCTATGGGAATTTTATCTCGTATTATTTCACCGAAGGAGATCCCTATCAGGACGAGATCGATCATCAGATCCCGGATATCCAGAGGATCCTGGCGCAAAAGATGCACACGGAAAAAAAGACCTATATTATCCATATCCCGTCCGGACTGGAAGCGGCAGCCTCGCAAACGGGACATGGGTGTGATGCGGACGGTGACGGCGCCGGATACGATTTAAACTATACCCGAACCAGCATCGTCAATCAAATAAAAAAGGGTCGTCCCTGTCTGATGAACACCTACGACCATACAGTGGCGGTCGTTGGCTATAAACGCCGGGAAACCGATTGGGGCACAGCGGTCTATCGCTTTTTTGTCCATGATACCTGGGACAACAATGTGCATACCTGGAAGTGCAAGGACTTTTATTCCATGGTAAAGATTGATGTCAAACATCCCGGAACCGGCGATATCAAACTGGTTTATCCCAAAGGGGATCCCTATTACAATCACGCCGGATCAGGAGAAACATTTCTGGCCAACAGCATCGAGGCCATCAACTGGCACACTACGAATCAGGGATATGGAAAAGTGGATATCATCTACCGTGATCTCGAGTCAGAGATCCTGCTCGCCGACCATGTCGACAATACCGGAACCTATGATGTCGCTCTACCCGACCTGGATGACACGAAAAACGGCCGCATCGACCTGATCTGGTATGACGGACAGGATCATATCATTGCCCGGGATGGTACCCGCGGACCCATCAATATCGTCAGCAACGAAGTGCCGGCGATTTTTAATCTGTCTGCTGATCATCATGATTTCCCCGGCCAGTTTAAGATAAAGGTTTCGGAACGTAATCCCTGGGCGGTACTGGGCTTTGGCATGGGACCGAGTGTTCATGGAAACGACCTCTCGCTGTTCATCAATCCCTCCCTGGCCTATTTGCAAATAAAAAGCCACTGCCCGGCCACCTCCCAGTCTGCCTACAAGAACAATGTTGTTGTTCTACACCCCCGGTCTATCGGTTTCCCCTCGGATCAGTGGCTGGGGGTGAAAACAGAAGCGCCGATTACCTATACCTCCAGAGGCTATACCCTGGCACTGTCCACAGGTGACAAAACGGTGGGCGTGGGTGAGAATACCATCGAATGGAAAAAGGGCCATAGTGTCGATATTTACAATCTGGTCATCGATTTGCCGGCATTTGGATCTCAGGACACGCTGCTCTTTACGCTCACTCCTGCCGAAGCCACCGATCTTGATATGGGATTTGCTCTGTATACCCCGTTGACCACATACAAGTACGATACGCTGGGTACGGCCAGAAACCTCGGATGGTATGCAGATCAAGCGGGACCGGGGGACAGCGAAACGCTGTCTTTGGATTCTCATTCATATTCGACACTGTTTACCGCGCTGCACGAGGATACCTGTGCTCTGGTTCTTTTTTCCGGTGAACCTGCCAACGAGGATGTGGCATTCGAGTTTCAAATTTCATCAAAACTGTTTACATCGACTTACCAGAATGTGTGTTCAGATACGGTTCTTAAAGTCGTTCAAAATCCCACCACCATTCATTTTGACCGTGAACAGCTGCAGGGGAGAGACGCAAAACTGGGCGCCGTGGCCTTTCGAACAACCCCGTATTCCCGCTGGAACTTGCAGGCATTGACCCTGCAGTCCAAAGTTATTGGAGATTTTGTTTTCTTTGAGTTGGACACCCTCGTCACCAGTGCGTTTCCGTATCCCTATACCAACTTTTGTTTATTTGATTTTGATCGGTTTGATCTCATGCCGTATTGCCGACTCGGACGTCTCGAGGGAGGCGGTGACATCGATGTCCATGTCGATGTCAATGAAACCAAAATGAGTGCATCCAAAGAGATATACGAATGGACCGCAGACGATCTCATCTGTATTCGTGAACTGGACACAAGACAGGATCTGGATGGCAAACTGTATCACTATTCGCTTGAACTGGAAGAACGCGGTACACCCCGCCTCAATCTGGCAGTGCTTCCGCTGGCGTTGCAATCAGACGAGCATGACAGTCTCACCCATGTCTATTCTCGTCAGAATATGAATGCATACTCTGCCGCTGTGAATCATATGACGGGGAACAAGACCGTTCAATTCACAGACGGTCCCGGCCGCTATGCTGTTCTCATCTGGGCGGACAGCACCCTCTCCACTCTGTATCAATTGCATCTGGATATCCAGAGAACGACGGACGTCCGGCATGCTTGGGAATCCTGCTCCTCTTTTGAGTTGTTACAGAATTATCCCAATCCGTTCAATTCGGGCACAACCATTCGATATTCGGTTGCCCACCCCTGTCACGTTCGACTGGATATTTTCAATTCAGCGGGTCAGATGATAAACACCCTGGTGGATGCCGAAAAACCCAAAGGCCAACATAATACCCTGTTTGATGCGGCAACGCTTCCCACCGGTGTCTATTTTTGCCGTATCCAAATGGATGGATTTACGAGCATGAAAAAAATTGTCAAAATAAAATAGTATTCTGTCAACAATGGAATCGGCGGGGTAAGATCGAAACGGAGTTTTGTAGACACGATAATGATCATCAGCATGAGATCAAAGATGAGATGGATAGCTCCGGTCGCGCTGGGTTGTAATCAACGGTTGATGGTTACAGGACTGTTGGTGCGGGATCGGGAGCGGCAAGCGGCAATATAACCTATGCCGATTCAGTGTGAAAGGTTTATCCCGGTTGTCTTTTTCTCTCAGTCTCTCAGTCTCTTTTTCAGTTCCGCTCCGGCTCTGGCGTTCGCGTGGTGTGACGGGGCGGGAGGATCGCGCTCCGCAGAATAATGATCTCATGATCGGATAGACTATAAAGGGTGCTATTCGGAAGAGCCACCCTAAAAATATCTTGTCAATGGTATAAAAATTTTGTATCATTGATGTCTGTTCAACCCCCAAACCTCAATTTCGCGCCCATAGCTCAGCTGGATAGAGCAACGGACTTCTAATCCGTAGGTCACAGGTTCGAATCCTGTTGGGCGCGCCGGAAAAAAACCCAATATCTGACGGCATTGGGTTTTTTTACGTTTAGTGCTGACACGCCGTTTTTTGGCGTGTCAGTCCTGCCGGGCGTGCAACACCCCCTTTTACTGCTCCGTGTTATGTCACCCCTTCGGGGTTCCGGGTATTGTGTTCTTTTGATCTCTATAATCCTGCCACCCCTTCGGGGTTGGGCTGTGTAGAATGTTGGCATAACGCATCCGGTTTGAATCCATCCAGGTCGGGATTTTCAGATGCCTTTTCCTCATGGAAATCGATATGCCCGGCTGCCAGAGAGGAGAAATCCCGTCCGGGATTTGAATGCTGATTTATCCTGTTCACAGGGCAGGGCCAGAACCCTGATAGGGTGACAGGATTATAGCCCATTTGATAAAAGAGACCGTCA
>CAYPUH010000234.1:0-7389 GCA_964413725.1 uncultured Cytophagia bacterium | reverse complement strand
TTCACACTCCAATACAACAATGGAAGCAAAAAAATAAAAAAACTGGCGTTTCCCATCCAGGTGATCAAGGAAAAAAACAGATCCCCAAAGGGGTGCTTCCACGTTTGCACCAAATAGATAAAATCCAATCCCCGTTCCAACTCGAACATATTCTCAGTCTCCGTTTCCACTTTTCTTATTTTCTATTGCGGGATTCCGGATGTTGGGTCAGATTTAAAAAAAAGAGGTTGCCGCAAGCCACGGCAACCTTTTTTATATAGATTGGATAAAAAGATTTCGACAGAAACATCGAGCTCGGATCGAAACGGCTCTTTTCCAGGGCGACAGCTATTGTAGCTTTATCATCTTTTTGGTTTTAACCCGACTTCCGGCCAACAGACGGTAAATATACGCACCTGATCCCACGGGTTGTCCGTCATCGTCCAATCCATCCCACTGCACCCGGTAGATACCGGCATCCATATTTTGCTTGACCAGAGTACGAATTTTCTGTCCAATTAAATTATAAATATTCAATCGCACCTCGCCACTGTAATCAGAGGGAATATGAAAGGCGATCTCTGTGGTTGGATTGAACGGATTGGGATAATTCTGTTCCAGAATAAATTCATCCGGAGTCGTGACCGACGCCGATATCGTGGATGAATATTCAAAGGCGCCATTGGTATCCAGTTGTTTCAGACGATAGAGATACTCGCCTGAATCCAGATTCTCATCCGTGAACTGGTAGAATTGCGGATCATTGGTGGTACCCGCTCCCTCGACGAATCCAACTGTCTGCCAGACGGTGGATTCTGTTTTTCTTTCAATCTCGAAACCATAATTATTGGATTCCGAGGCTGTGGACCATCTCAACTCTACCCGATCGTCCCGGGCACGGGCAACAAAACTGGAAAGCTCCACCGGAACGACAAAAGTTCGTTCAGAAATCGCAACATCCAAAGAATCGGAAAAGATGGTGATCAGTGAATCTACAATTTGTGGCGTGTGATCCGGACCCAGGTAATAGAACATGGTTTCCAGACGGTAAGTGCCCGAAATGACCTCGGGAAAGGATGAGACCTGAATGCCGCTTTCGCCAATCGTGCCGGGAATTCCCGTATCCGAAAGTTTGGGGGTCAGGTCATCACGGTAGTACAGTTCCTGAATCAAACCGACAGCCGGCATTTTCACCAGAGTGGCAACCGTGCCCATTGTACCTTGCAGCATGTACCAATTGATGCCCGGTGCATTGATCGTCTTGTCAATCACGCCATCGTCGACACCGTTCACAGCAATTCCGGTAGGATTGTATTCACTGTAAAAGGTGCTACCGATCATATTTGCGGTATAATCCACCGACTGACGGAGCACCTGAACACCCCACGATTGGTCCAAATCCCGGTCAAAACTGTTGACATAACAGGAATACGGATAAAAATGGGCGACAAAATCAACAGTCTCGGGGAGTTCCGTCCCGAACAACACCAGACGGAAAACGGCCTTGCGAAGAACGCGGACAGGACCGGGTTTGACCAGCAAAGATTCTATTTTCAGAGCAGATTCTTCATTTTCTTCATAGCCCTGATACCCGTAAAGAAATCCCCTCATGTACACTTTCCAGCGATCCAGAAGATCATCGTCCTCATTGCCCCCGAATTCTTCCTGAATGGTTAGATAATTGGGGATAGCATCGTCATTATGAGCAAAACGGTAACTGCTACCGGTTATGGTATCACTAAAGGTGGTGATAACCGGAGGGGTATAGGACATATAGGGTGAAGCGGTATAGGCCAGCGAGGAAGACCGATAGACATACGCATAGGCTTTGGTCGCGGGTGTGACGCTGGTATCACGGACGGAAATCTGGTACCGCACATACGCACGTGAATTGAGATCATCGATCCATTGAAAATCCTGGACACTGTCTCCCATATCGGCTGCCATGAAGCAAATCTCGTCGGTGGGATCCAGTGTGCCGTTTTTGGTAGCTGCAGGAAAAAAGGAGCCCCCGTCCTTTTCATCTATCTGAAATGGAATCTGCTGCCATGTTCCATTATCAAAGGTATAGACAAACAATTCATTCACGGAAACATTGATAAATTGAGGACATGTGGAACCGGGGGCCACAACAGGGTCATAGTGTCGATTCAGATCAGCACTCCAAACAGGCGATAACACGCCGAGGACCACGATCCAAAGACAAAAAAATTTTACCATAGAGTTCATATCAACTCCTCCTGATCCGTAGCCGATGTGTAATGCGTTAGTCTCAAAGATGGCGCTCTTTTGATGCAAACATGCAGGATCTATGCCAAAATAATAAAATAAAAAGACATACGCCACTCTTTTTTTATATCGTTTTTTGTCGCCCTTTGTTATTAATTTTAATACTCTTACAAAACGGGCGGCATTCAGTAAATTTTCAAAGGGTTTTTTTTAGACATTTGAATTGACTCATCCCTCTCGCGGTGACTCAAACCGAGACAATAAACTATTGAAACCGAACAACATGGGAGAGCATAAGAATAAACAGAGTAAATCGAAAAAACGGGACACGAACCCCGGAGGACGAAAGCGGAAGCCGCCAATGATGCAAATGAGACCGGGTAAATACGGCATCACGTTATATAACGGGATTGAGCGAGATCATTCATCAAAGGACACCCACGCGGCTGGATGTCGGCTGATTGATTATTCGTTTGTGATCAGTTCCTCCACAGCCCGGCTGATCTTTTCTTCACTTTCTGAACCGGATCCAATCGCCCATGCGCGCACTCGTCCATCCCGATCGATAATCACGACATGGGGGATACCGGAGACGCCATAGGACATGCTGTTTGCCATCCCGCCCTCAATATCGGTGGCAACAGCATAGGGAAAGGGAATATCGTGGTCTGTTCGGAATGTCTTCAACCATTCCACCTCAATATCAGAGTCAAGGTCCTTGAGGTCTTGCCCCAGTTGATTGAAAAAGCCATAGGTCCGAGTAACCCCAATGATATCCAATCCCTGATCGTGATACTGGTCATACAGGGAGCTCAGATGAGGAATCAACGCTCGACACGGTCCACACCACGGTGCCCAAAAATCGAGGATAACAACCCGATTCTTGCGTTTCTGCAGAGGTTTGCCGGGAGCCCCAATCCATGTATCCACATCCAGTTCCGGAGCCGGCTCACCGATGAGATGAAAGAGATTTTCACGCGCTCTAATACGTCCCAGCGCTCCCGAATCATCCGAATAGGTGTCTCTGAGCGTGTTCAACCAGTTTAGAGCCGATTGCTGTTGTCCCAGCGTCCAGAGCAGTTCAGCTTTGTCCAAAGCCAAGCCGATGACCTGGGAACGAGGCAAAGACTGGAACGCTTCGGCAGCCAGCGTCAAAGCGCGTTCATAATCCCCTATGGTCTGATACCCCTTGAACAGATAAGAGTAAAAAACGGGTCTTCTCCCCGGGTACGCTTGCCGGAGGGTATCGCGGAAGAGCGACTCGGCCTGATTGATCCTGTCGGTGAGCCAATAACATTCGAACAGTTGCACTGGATTTCGGTTTTCTATGGGTTGTCTTTTCATCACCGCAATGGCTGAATCGAGACGACCCGCATGATAAAACAGTTGTGCAGCCGGAGAAAGCGACTGTTCGGGTACTTTATGTGGATCCAGCCGGTGAGTATAGGAACGGGCCAGAGATCTTTGTTCCTGCCGAATGCTATCCATATTGGCCGCACCGGTTTCGCGTGCCCGTTGCGCCAGAGACTGGATAGAATGCAGTTTTTGCTGTAAATTGGCTTCAGGAGCGTCCCCACAGCCCCAAAACAGCCCGCCCACACCCATCAATAGTGCCCCCAAAATCAACAACAGCGTCCTCGTCATTCGGCGTCTCCTTTCTATCGGTTCGTCGTTGCAGCGTTCGTCTATATTCTCGTTTCAAAATCAAGGTCGGCAACCCTTACACCAAAATTCATCATGGTCAATAGATGGGCCCTGTCGAGATTCAATATAAGAAAATAGTAAAAATAAAAAAACCCGATTCATCCACTCAAGAACCGGGTCAAAATGCATCAGGCAAATCCATACCGATCAGTGATCACAAACATTATCACCGGTTTTCAGGGTCCCTGCTTGCCATTTTTTGACAATCGCTTCCGGGTCGGCAGACTCTATTCCTACAACGACCCGGACTCCCTGTTGTTCCAGCATAGACTTGGCTCTCTGTCCCATACCACCGGCCAGAACCAAATCGACCTTTTGTTCCTTAAGCCACCGGGGAAGGACGCCAGGTTCGTGGGGTGGGGGTGTTTTTTCTTCAGTGGAGGTAATGCTACCGGACGCGGGGTCCAGTGTGATCAGAGAAAACTGTTCTGCATGACCGAAATGAGCCGACACCTCTCCATTCACCACGGGTATCGCGATGGTGGTCACCCCGGAGGCGGATTCATTTTCAGAGGTCGCTGCACCGGGGTCAGACGAGGGCGCTTCTTCAGCGGTCTCTTTTTCCGGCAAGGACGCCATCATATTCTGGACAATGGTTTCAAAAATCCTGGCCGTCTCACTCTTGCCGTAATAGTAAACAAAGGGCTCTCCTTCATCGGAGGCCTTGACAATATCGGGATCGAGAGGGATGCGTCCGAGAAAGGGGATGTTCATGGCTTTGCTCATCTCCTCACCACCTCCGCTCTTGAATATATCCACACGCTCTTTGCAATGAGGACATACAAACCCGCTCATATTTTCAACCACACCCAATACGGGCAGGTTCACTTTTTCACAAAACCGTATAGAACGGCGAACATCGGAAACAGAAAGCTCCTGTGGCGTGGTCACCACCACGGCCCCATCCGGATCCTTCAATACCTGGACAATGGAAAGCGGTTCATCGCCGGTTCCGGGGGGACTGTCAACCACCAGATAATCCAGCTCACCCCACTCCACATCCTTGATGAGCTGCTTGATCGCACCCATCTTCATGGGACCCCGCCAGATCACCGCATCGTCCGCACCGGACAACAAGATTCCCAAGGACATAACCTTGAGGGATTCTCCAAATGACAGGGGAAGGATTTTCTGATCATCTGTCATATCCGGTTTTCGTGTCTCGAGGCCCATCAATTTGGGAATACTCGGACCATGAAAATCGATATCCAGGAGACCCACACGGTATCCTGACAGGGAAAGCGAGAGCGCCAGATTGGCGGCAACGGTACTCTTGCCGACGCCGCCTTTTCCCGACAACACCACCAGTTTTCGATGGATTTTTTTTAATTGCGTTTCCAGCTCTATCGTTTCCAGAGTCTGATCCAGGTTGGGTTGAGATTCACTTGACATGATATTGATCCTGTTTTATGTAGATAGATCCAGCCACCCGGACACCCTTTGGTGCCAGGGAGCATGTTTAACGAATCACCGCGACAATGTGGAAGAAGATATGTCGGGGTGCAAAGAAAACAAATTACAAAACGAGACACTCAATCTCAAGATCTGATTTGCTTTTCAGGGACATCGTTTCGCAGGCCACGAGTTCCTGATCCGGAAGTGGCGACAGTTCGTGCATTGGAGACAGATATCCAGACGGGGCTGGGGACTCTTGGATCGAGATTGATATTTGCATACCTAAGAGTTCAGCAGACTCTGCAACGATGCCCAGATATGACGATACTGATCGGCCAGTTCTTTCGGAGCCACTTTTATGACGGGTTTCCCATTGACCTGAGCGCGAGTCACGTCGGGATGATAGGGAATCCTCCCAAGGAGGTTAAGATCATTTTGCTTGCAATAGAACTCGATCTCATCGGTGAGGTCAGGATTGATATCCCACTTGTTGATCACCACAGCCGCTTTGACACTGAAATAGTCGACCAGTGACACCACACGTTTCATATCATGGATGGCGGAACGGGTGGGTTCTGTGACGATACAGGCGAGGTCGACCCCCCCCACCGTGGCAATCACAGGGCATCCCACACCAGGAGGTCCATCAACCAGGATCAGGGAACGGGATTCCTGTTCGGCGATCTCTTTGGCATCCTTTCGGACGCGTGTGACCAGTTTGCCGGAATTTTCCTCACCCGCTCCCATGCGGGCGTGCACCATCGGCCCCACCCGGGTTTGGGAGTGATACAATTCTCCACTTTTGCGAGGCGAAAACGCAATCGCGTCCACTGGACAATTCCACACGCAGACACCGCATCCCTCACAGGCCAGCGGATCCACATAAAAAGAGGTATCGATGGCACCGAAACGGCACAGTTCACGACATCGACCGCATGAGATACACGAGTCCGCATCGATCTCTGCCAGTCCCCCGGCATAAAAATCATCCCGGGTCTCGATGTCCGGGGACAATAAAAGATAGAGATCGGCTGCATCCACGTCACAATCCGCCAAAACCATAGAATCCGCCAGATACGCCAAGGCGCCTACGAGACTGGTTTTCCCCGTCCCCCCCTTACCACTGATGACGACCAGTTCCTTCATGCTTTCCTCTTGTCTTAAATTCCTGTGCATGATCTGATGACCCGGGCTCGCCGCTCTCATGAAATCTGGGATGCAGGCTTGGTGATCGCGATCTGCCGCAATTTCTGATAACTCTCTCTAAACTGCGTTTCCCATTCCGGCGCGGTATCGATCAACAGTTCTCCCGAGGAATAACCCTCGGCAATGCGTCGGTCATTCGGGATGCGCAGCACCACATCGAGGTTTTCCTCCCGGCAATAGCGCTCCACACGATCGTCTCCGATATCCGATCGGTTGATCACCACGGCATGCGGGATCGATAACGTTTTCACCACATCCACAGCCAGCTTGAGGTCATTCCAGCCAAACGGAGTGGGTTCTGTGACCAGCACGACCAGATCGGTTCCCCGAACGGCTTCCACCATGGGGCAGGATGTTCCCGGAGGGGCATCGATAATCGTAACATCTGCCTGGGGAGCGGTGGTTTTCAATTGATCGATAACAGGCGGAGCTTTGGCTTCAACGATATCCAGGATGCCCTGGGCATACAGAATCGACCCGGCCTTACCCCTCATCACCGTGCCCGTGCGATGGTGGACTTCGGTGATAGCCTTTTCCGGACAGACGAGGGTGCATCCGCCGCAGGCGTGGCACAATTCCTTGAACACCAGTACAGAAGAGCCCATCACCGCAAGCGCGTTGAATTCACAAATTTCGGCACAACGACCACATGCCGTACAGCGTTCCATATCAATATCCGGTATCCTCAGATTCACCGGATCCTCGCGTTCAATGTCGGGGTGTACAAACAGATGAGTATTCGGAGCTTCCACATCGGCATCAAGCAAACTGACCGTATATCCTGAGCGTTGAATCGATGCGGCCAAACTCATCGCGATGGTGGTCTTTCCGGTCCCCCCTTTTCCACTGGCCACGCTAATGATCATACCTCTATCC